>JAILBD010000148.1 GCA_024681275.1 Erysipelotrichaceae bacterium | reverse complement strand
AGATCATGATAGTCGATATTCATGTCCTTCGGATCGCTGACATAATGCTTCGCATCCGCGAAAGCGATCTTGATCGCCTCGATCTGTTTATGGAAAGTCTCCACATCGTCTCTGCCCTTGAATTCGAACTCCTTCAGGATGTTCAGAGCCATCAGAGCCACGATCCCCTGCCCATTCGGCGGGATCTCGCACACATCATAGCCTCGGTAATTGACACTGATCGGTTCGACCCAGGACGCTTCGTAGTCGTGGAGATCCTTCAAAGTAAAGGCCGCTCCATCCCTTTGTGCCTGCCGGATGAACTGTTCAGCGATCTCACCTTTATAGAAGACATCCGTCCCATTTTCAGCGAGCAGTTTCAGAGTCCTGGCATGATCCTTCAGTTTCACGATCTCGCCGAAACGATAAGATTCCCCATTCTTCGTAAAGACCCTGAACCATTCCTCGAATTCCTTCTTACCATCAAAACGGCGATGGTAGACATTCACCGCATTCTCCCACATCCTGGAAAGCAATGGCGAAAGCGGGTACCCCTCACTGGCATAGCGGTAAGCCGGCTCCAGCACTTCCTTCAGACTGAGCCTGCCAAACCTTTTTATCAGTTCTCCCCAGGACTTCACAGCACCAGGCACCATGACCGGTGTCCAGCCAAAAGAAGGCATCCCATCCGGATTCTCTTTTTTCACTTTCTCCAGAGAGATCTCATATGGTGAATAACCGGATGCATTCAATCCGTAGAGTTTATCCTTCACCCAGACCAGGGCAAAAGAATCGGAACCAAGCCCGTTGGCAGTCGGCTCAACGACCGTCAAAGCGGCAGCTGTTGCCACCGCCGCATCGATGGCATTCCCGCCTTTTCTCATCACCTCAAGTCCGGCAGCTGTCGCCAGATTGGAACCGCTGGCGACCATGCCGTTGGCGGCTGTGATGCAGTAACGGTTTGAAGCATATGGCTGATATAAAGGATCATAGATCATGAGTCTTCTCCTTATCGGTATATATCCACTCTAACATAAAAGCCATTTCCTTTCTTTCCGCATAACCAAAAAGATGACCCGGAACTTTCCGGGTCATCTCATTGAATATTTGTTCTTCGATCAAGGCTGCTTGCCGATGTAGGCGAGGATGCCGCCATCGACATAGAGGATGTGACCGTTGACGAAGTTGGATGCATCCGAAGCAAGGAAAACTGCCGGACCCATCAGGTCTTCGACATCGCCCCATCTCTCCGCCGGAGTCTTGGCAACGATGAACTGATCGAACGGATGCCTTGAACCATCAGGCTGTTTTTCTCTCAAAGGAGCAGTCTGCTTCGTGGCGATGTAACCGGGACCGATACCGTTGCACTGGATATTGGCATGGCCGTATTCTGCGCAGATGTTCCTCGTCAGCATCTTGAGGCCACCCTTGGCAGCCGCGTAAGCTGAGACCGTCTCACGACCGAGCTCTGACATCATCGAACAGATGTTGATGATCTTGCCATGGCCCTTTTTGATCATGGAAGGAAGGACGGCCTTGGAACAGATGAAGGCGGAATTCAGGTCGGTGTCGATGATCTTTCTGAAATCCTCGACATCCATCTCGATCATCGGCACACGCTTGATGATCGCGGCATTATTGACCAGGATATCGATCACACCGATCTCCTTTTCGATCTTTGCGACCAGCTCCTGAACTGCCTTTTCATCCGTTACATCGCAAACGAAACCGGTCGCATCGACACCATTCTCTTTGTATCTGGCGACAGCCGCATCGTTCTTTTCCTGAGAACGGCCGTTGAAAACGATCTTCGCACCCGCCTTTGAAAGACCGCAGGCGATCGCGAAACCGATACCGTCACTGGCACCGGTGACCAGAGCCACCTTGCCATCCAGACGGAAATCACTCATACTGAACTCAGCCATGGCTTACCTCTGCACTCTGCCTGAAGCATCGCCACCGGCCAGTGCCAGGACTTCCGCTTCGCTGACCAGGTTGAAGTCAGTCGGGATCGTGTGCTTCAGAGCGCTTGCCGCAACAGCGAATTCCAGAGCCTCACCCTGTGTCTTCATGGTCAGCAGACCATGGATGACACCGCCGGAGAAGGAATCACCGCCACCGACTCTGTCGATGATCGGGAAGATATCATAATGCTTTGACTCGTAGAACTCTTTTCCATTGTAGATCAGAGCCTTCCAACCATTATGTGTAGCGGAATAGGATTCCCTCAAAGTGGAGATGACATATTTGAAACCGAATTCCTCAGCCATCTGCTTGAAGATCTCCTTGTAGCCTTCCGCATCCGTCTTGCCTGCTGAAACATCTGATTTCGGCTTGAAGCCCAGACATAATTCAGCATCCTCTTCGTTGCCGATGCAGACATCGACATACTTCATCAGAGGCCTCATGATAGAGATCGCCTTCTCGGATGACCAGAGCTTCTTGCGGAAGTTCAGGTCGACGGAAACAGTCGCACCGGCCTTCTTGGCAGCGATCAGAGCCAGCTCAAGGTTCTTTGCGGAAGCATCCGAAATTGCCGGAGTGATGCCTGACCAGTGGAACCAGTCAGCGCCTTCGAAGATCTTATCGAAATCGAAGTCTTCCGGAGTCGCCTCGGCGATCGCGGCATGCGCACGGTCATAGATGACCTTGGAAGGACGCATGGAAGCACCTGTCTCAAGATAGTAGATGCCCAATCTCTCGCCGCCTCTGGCAACATAGTCGGTATGGACACCGTATCTCCTCAACGCATTGACAGCGCACTGACCGATCTCATGAGCCGGGACCTTGGAAACGAAGTATGCCTCGTGACCGTAGTTCGCCAAAGAAACTGCAACGTTGGCCTCGCCGCCACCGTAGCAGACATCAAAACTGTCAGACTGAACGAAACGTGAATTGCCCGGAGTCGATAATCTCAGCATGATCTCGCCCATTGTTACAACTTTCATATTTTGTTTTCTCCTTCTTTCTTCGATCTCTGATTATTTCGTAAGATGGATCGCAAAACCGCCGATCTCTTCATTGAAGTAGATGAACTTCATATTGCCCTTCTCATCGTAAGTGGCTGAAGATTCATCGAATGTGTAACCCAATGCCTCATAGTATCTCTTTGCCCTGTCGACATTGTTGACACCGATACCGATATGACCATGCTTGCCCTTTGCTTTGGCTTCTGACATGATCTCGACGAAATCGGAACCGAACCAGCCCTTGGAAGTCTCTCTGACTTCGCCGCCGAAGAGTCTTGCGAACTGCTCAGCCAGCTGCAGGCCATTGCCATTCTCTTCATTGACCGCGACATGTTTGATCTTGACGCCCAGCATCGCTTTGACTGCACCGGCCGTCAGAGCTTCGATCTTGCCGAAGTCGCCTGCTTCGATCGCCTTCTTGTCGATCATCCAGGTGCCGCCGCAAGCCAGGATCACCGGATCGTTGAGGTATTCGTTGACATTGGACTCTTTGACACCGCCTGTCGGCATGAATTTCAGTTTATTGTACGGAGCAGAAAGTGCCTTGATCATCTTCAGACCGCCTAAAGGCTCAGCCGGGAAAAACTTGACGACTTCCAGGCCATAGGCCATCGCGATCTCCAGGTCAGCCGCATTCGCCGTACCAGGAAGGATAGGAACGCCCTTCTCCTGGCAGTATGCAATGGTATCCGGATTGGTACCCGGTGAAACGATGAATTCCGCACCGGCATCCAGAGCTGAATCGACCTGTTCCCTGTTGAGGACAGTTCCGGCACCGATGATCATATCCGGGCAGGCCTTTCTCATCTCGATCATCGCGTCATGGGCAGCGGCAGTACGGTAAGTGACCTCTGCTACAGGCAGACCGCCCGCACAAAGCGCTTTTGCCAAAGGAGCCGCATCTTCCACACGGTCCAGAGCAATTACCGGTACGATACCGATATCATGGATTTTCTTACAAATATCGTTCATCTTTTCTCCTCCTGTCTTAATGAATCAATGTATTTCAGATCCGCAGCATCTGTTGTTTTCATCCAGTCGACCCTGTCTTTTTTTCCAGAGTCCAAATTATTCCATTCTTTGAATTCGCAGGTCTTTCTGGCCCTTCCCTTGTTCCAGTCGTGGTAACCTTCCGCCCTGATATGATCCCCGATCCTTGAATCGACGATCAGACACTTGCCATAGTCCCGCCACGGTCTGGCCAGATAGACTGAATCCTTCATCCCCGCCTCACTGGTGAAAGCGCAGTGATCGAAGATGAAACCGTATCTTTCTTTTTCCGGTGTCGAAGGCGCACAGACATAGCCGTTGACCTCCTGTCCGATATCCCTCGATCGGATCTCACATTCACGGAAGTATCCGCTTCCTGAACCGAAGATGAAATCGATGGAACCTTCGACCACACAGTTTTCAAAACGCGCCTTGTGAAATCTGCGCTCTCTTTTTTCCATCGGACCGATGAAACCTCTCGGTTCATATTCCTCATCCGGCAAAGGGCCCAGGAAGAGGGTATCCTGATAGGAAGAGAAGCGGCAGTGATCTGCCCGGAAGCCGTCAGCATCGACCATCAGAGCGATCGCCTGACCGTCGTGATAACCGCAGCTGTTGATGACATCCACATTTTCCAGATGCACATCATCCGCGCAGACATACAGGGTATAGGTCCGGAAAGTTCCTCTTTTCAGACCGTCTTCCAGGATCTCGTAGGCACCGAGATCATTCTCGATGCTTCCGTTTATCAATGTGACATGCGGTTTATCAATAGTGATCTGCCCATGGATCCTTCCGTCCAGATCGATGACGACTTCCTGATCGTTATCACAGGAGACCGATCTCAAGGCATCGCTGATATCTTCAAATGATCTGTCTTTGATCCTGATCATTTAAAACCGAGATAATTGACTGCGTTGTTATAAGAGATGTCCTCTACGATCTCCTTCAGGACCTTGTCATCATTCGGATATTCGCCGTTCTCGACCAGATTGCCGATGAATTCACAGAGTATCCTTCTGAAGTATTCGTGTCTGGTGTAGGACAGGAAGCTCCTCGAGTCTGTCAGCATGCCGACGAAGTTTGCCAGCATGCCGTCATTCGCCAGAGTC
Organism: Erysipelotrichaceae bacterium; assembly: GCA_024681275.1. The sequence goes on along the minus strand of JAILBD010000148.1, from coordinate 38,614 downwards.
TCCATCTGCTCCAGCATGCCCTTCTTGTGATCGTTGAACCACCATGCGGAACCATGCTGGATCTTGCCTCTGATGCCGTCACCCTGGAAGCAGTTCATCGTCGTGACGATGGCTGCATTGTCATTCGGATTCAGCGAATAGATGATGGTCCTAGGCAGCTCGCCTTCCTTGTTTAGAGAATCCAGGAAATCAGCCATCTCTGAGCTCGGTGCATAGTTGTTGATCGTATCGTAACCCGTATCCGGACCCAGCTTGTTGAACATGTCGGTATTGTTGTCGCGCTTGCAGCCATAATGCAGCTGCATCGCCCAGCCCTTCTTCGTATAGACCGATGCAAGATGTCTCATGAAAGCCGTCTTGAACTTGAGTTCCTCTTCCTTGTTGACAGCTTCGCCACTCAGTCTCTTGGCAAAGATCTTCTCGATCTCCTCTTGGCTTGCCGGCTTGTACATGACATATTCCAGTGCGTGGTCAGAAGCCCTGGCACCCATGGAATCAAAGAACTCGATCCTCTCGTCGATGACGGCACAGAGATCCTTGAAAGAAGCGATCTTCTTACCGGAAACATCCTCCAGCCTTCTGATGTAGTCGAGATAATCGACCTTCTCGATGTTGTTGGCCTTGTCCGGACGGAAACAAGGAACGATCACGGTTTTGATCGTCTCGTCTTCCTTCAGAAGCTTGTGATAATGCAGGTCGTCGCACGGATCATCTGTCGTGCAGACGATATTGACGTTGGAATCCTCCAGGATCTTGCGCACCGGCAGCGTCTTGAGGATCTCGTTGCACTTGTTGAAGATCTCTTCCGCATTGTCCTCTGTCAATGGCTCATAGATGCCGAAGTATCTCTGCAGCTCCAGATGGGACCAGTGATACAGAGGATTCCCGATCAGGTGTGACAGGGTCTTTGCCCAGGCTTTGAACTTCTCCAGATCGGAAGCATCGCCGGTGATATACTTCTCATCGATGCCGTTGGCCCTCATCTGTCTCCACTTGTAGTGGTCACCGCCGAGCCATACTTCCGTGATCGTAGAGAACTGCTTGTTCTCGTAGATCTCCTTCTGGGAAATGTGGCAGTGATAGTCGATGATCGGCATCTTCTCGGCATAATCATGATACAGATGCTTCGCAGTCTCCGTGCTCAGCAAAAAGTCTTTACCCATGAATTCTTTCATAATGTTCTCCTCTATCTTTGTACGGCAGCGTTGCCGTTCGTCTTAATGAATTCCAGCACCTCATCTTCCGATAATACCGATGCATCGCCATATAATGTGTGTTTCAGTACCGAAGTCGCCAGACCGAATTTCAGCGCATACTTCGGATTCTCGTAGTCCTTCAGCAAGCCATGTATGATGCCGCTTGAGAAAGCATCGCCTCCGCCTATCCTGTCATAGATGCTGAAACGGATCGGACCTTCTTTGAAACAGATGCCATCCTTGCGGATGCAGTAGCTCGACAGAGAATTGTCCGTCGCCGTATGGACGATCCTGTCTGTTCCGAATACATAATTGACTCTGGTCTGTTCCATCAGCTTCTTTGCGACGTCAAGACGCTTCTCTTCCGGCGTCTCAAGATGCGGATCGACCGGGATCTCCAGCATCGTATTGATATCAAAGAAGTTGGCAAAGAGGACATCGACATATGGGATCACTCTCTTGAAATGCGGCTTTGCCTCCTCGATCGTCCACAGCTTGGAACGGTAGTTGAAGTCAAAAGAGACCTTGACTCCGTATTTTTCACAAGCCTCCAGACACTTGTAGGCGACATTGCGGCACTTCTCATGGATCGCCAGCGTGATACCCGACATGTGGAACCATTCGGCATCCTTGAAGATCTCATCGTAATCCAGATCGTCTTCACCGATCCTGGTGATAGCCGAATGCGCTCTGTTGTAGAGGACCTTGCTCGGACGGCCGCCGAAGCCCGTCTCCACGAAATACATGCCCAGGTTGGAAGAACCCCTCAGGATGTGCCCGGTCCCCACGCCATGCCTCTTCAGATGCATGATGGCGGATTCACCGAGCTGATTGTCAGGAACTCTGGTGATGAAGTCCGTATCGTTGCCAAGATGTGACAGGGAGACCAGCACATTGGCCTCAGCACCGCCATAGTTGGCGATAAAGCTCTTCGCCTCCGAGATCGTCGTATAATCCGGAGGTGTGAGTCTGAGCATGATCTCACCGAATGCGACTACTTTTTTACCCATCGAATTCTCCTTTATTTGTCCTCAGAATGAAACAGATGTCCCGCCAGAAGATCTCTGACTCTGATCAGCAGCATATCCCAGGCCGTATAAACGATACCGAAGAAGATCGGTTCCACATCCATATGCAAGAGATCATAAACGCCGATCGTCAAAACGAGCAGGACGAACGCGTAGAGGATATTTGCTACGAAAGTCCAGTACTTTGAAGAACTGAACATCATGTACGGATAGTATTCCTTATCGCTGCTGCTCAGGAATCTGAGGACATTGTTTGTCAGCAGATCCGTCACGATGCCAAGACCTATCCCGAACACGAAGATCTGATCGAGCCAGCTTCCCAGATATGCGGACAGACCCCAGTAAAAGAAAAAACAAACAGCTCCCGCAAACCAGAATTTGATGAACAGAGCCTTGGCCCAGATCGGGATCAAAGCCAATTTAGAACTCTTATACTGTTGCAGCTCCTTGTCAGAAACCTTCCTGGCTTCGCCCTGATTCGCCTTGGCAAGCCTGTCTACGGCATCTGTATTGAGCTTATAATAGTCCTTCTCCGCCTTTGGGATCTCTTTGTTTTTCTTTTTTGACATGTTGATTGATTAGTTTTCGTTTTTGTGACGCTGACCGCCGGAACGGGCAGGCTCAGCTTCATTGTCATCGACCAGTTCAATGACGACATCTTCGTTCTCTGCCAGATCGACAGAAGTATCGATCTTATTGAGTGCCTTGCCGATGACAGGGATCAAAGCGATCAGAACGATAGACAATGCGACCAGAACGATGTGCACCACCAGCATCGAACGGCACTGTGGAATGAACTGTCTGGAAGCGTTGATCTGGATCGTCTGCAGACCCTCGCTGATCCTGGAAAGATAGATGACATCAGCGACTGCGACGATGATCTCCAGCGCATAAAGCAGGATGACCATCGGCAGGATCGGCTTCTGTCTCTTCGGATAAGCATTCAGGAATGCGACGAAAGCCAGGATCGACAGCAGCATGATGACGAATTCACACAGGCCCATGAAAGGCTTGTTGATGACGGCGGTCGTATTGGAGACCTTCGTCAGATTGAAAGAATAGACGATGAAGGCAAGAGCCATCATGCACAACGGAATGTTATGCGGTCTCTTCTTGAGTGAAACAATAAATTTACGCTTGGATTCACTGAATCCCTTATTTCTTTTTTCTGCAGCCATTCTATTGTTCCTCCTATATAATCGCTTCCGTGGTCTCTGCGTCGAAAAGGTGGACTCTCTCTTCGTCGAAAGCTACGCCGACCTTGTCGCCCGGCTTGAATCTCTGCCAGTCTCTGAATTTCGCACAGGAAGTCTTTCCGAAGAGCTTGCCATGTGTCAGAGTGAAGTGACCGGTATTCTCATTGAGGTTGACATCGAGAGTGAAATCATTGCCCGCGTGGATATCTTCCGGTCTGATGCCCAGGACGAATTCCTTCTTGTCTGACTTGTTGGCAGCTTCAGCCACGCGCTCAGGCAGCTTCGTCTCGATACCTTCGACATAGAACTTGCCGTCTTCCTTCTTCATGTTGTACAGGTTCATCGGCGGAAGACCGATAAAGGAAGCGACAAAGAGGTTTTTCGGATGATCATACAGTTCCAGCGGCGTACCGATCTGCTGGACATGACCCATGGACATGCAGACGATCCTGTCAGCCAGAGTCAGAGCCTCGGTCTGGTCGTGTGTGACATAGATCATCGTCGTGCCAAGCCTCTTGTGTAAAAGTTTGATCTCTCTTCTGGTGGAACCTCTGAGCTTGGCATCCAAATTGGAAAGCGGCTCGTCGAAGAGGAAGACCTTCGGATTTCTGACGATGGCACGGCCCATGGCGACACGCTGTCTCTGACCGCCGGATAACTGATTCGGCTTCTTGTTCAGCTGCTGGGTCAGACCCAGGATCTCAGCGGCAGCCATGACCTTCTCATGGATGACATATTTATCTTCTTTTGCCAGCATGAGCGAGAAAGCCATGTTTTCATAGATCGTCATGTGGCCATACAGAGCGTAGTTCTGGAAGACCATGGCGATATCCCTGTCCTTCGCCGGAAGCTGCGTGCAGTCTTTTCCGTCGATGAAGAGCTTGCCGTTAGAGATATCTTCCAGTCCCGCGACCATTCTCAAAGTCGTGGATTTTCCACAGCCGGAAGGACCGACCAGGACGATGAATTCACCATCATTGATCTCCATATTGAAGTCATAGACGGCCTGGACATTATTGTCGTAGATCTTATCGATATGTTGTAATGACAGACTTGCCATAATTATCTCCCCCTCTATTACTTCTCTACAGACTCAAGATAGTTCTGTAATGTTTTTGAGTTTTTGATGCTCATAAGACCGCCGACGATCATGAACGCTGCTGAAGCGACCAGATAGATCAGGGATGTTATGAACTGCGGACCCGTCATGACCGGAGCCATCGTTTCACCGACCAGGTAAGTCGCCGCATGCGCCTTCATCGGATAGACGAAGATCCTGATGATCTGCGCGATACCCAGGGCGATCATGAAGTAACCGAACTTGCCATGATAGTTCTTGACCTCGATAGAGAACCAGAAACCAAACAGCATGAACAGAAGGTTGACGATGATGGAAACACCGATCAGGTAGTTGTAGAAATAGACGTTGTTGATCTTATATATTAAAACGAAGTAAAGCACATCAAAGACGATCGCCAGTATAGCACAGGTAGAAGGCAGCTGGTCTTTGACATAACGCATCCTATCTAGCTTGATTCTCTCTTTATCCATTGATCGTTTCTCCTCTCAATATCGCATCTTCCTGCTTTACTAGTTTATTTTTCCAAGTCAAGTTGTAAACTGCTGCGCAAGCACCTGCGACCAGCAGGACAGCCAGGACGATCCCCGCATCAAAGAAGAATGTGGATTCGCTGTACACGAAGTTCATCGTCTCTGACATCAGTTTATATGTATCAAAGTCGACAGTATTCAGGAACTGCGCTCTGAATTTCAAACAGTTGATGATCATGTAAACAGCTGCCAGCACAAGAGCTGCCGCCTGAACATATGTTGCGACGGTGTTGCCGACATAATACTTTCTTCTTGTATTGGATGCAAACACGAAAGGCAGACAGCCGATGACGATCAGAGCGATCGCGATCAGGACCATGTTGTGATTGAATGTCTGCATGTCATAGAAGATCTGTGATCCACCGACACCGCCTAATGCCTGAGTCTGATACAGGCCGTACAAGTCAGTCATGATGCCCAGTGAATAGACAAAGACGACACCTGACAGAGCTATCAGAACGGGAAACAGGATCTTTTGAAATTTCATTTGTGGTTTGAACATAGTATCACCTCTCAGGTATATCCCCGGCACCGTTCCCGGCACCGGGGATCAAATTCAATTCAATAAACTAGTTAAGAGTGTCGTAGTAAGCTTTCAGCTGGTTCCACTGAGCCTGCTTGATCATCAGATAAGCAGCACCGGACCAGTTGTTCTTGACGAAGTCAGCATAAGCTGCAGCGCTGTTCTCGGCACCGGAAATAGCACCGTAGCCGTCTTTCATGAGGTCGTAGAACACAGAAACACCACCGCTTGTCTGCTGGAAGTTGTTGACCAGGTCAGCGTAGCTTGACAGAGTATTGGACTGTTCAGCTGTTGTCGGCAATACAGTCGGGATAGATGTGTACCACATGTTTTCCTTGTTGACAGCCAGTAACGGATGCTTGATGACACCCTGTGAAATAGCTGCAGAAAGGATAGCGGCACCCTTCTTGCCGATCTCAGAAGTCATCTGGTATTCGAATGCCTGAGACTTCGGGAAGCCGTTGAGCGTAGAGCCTAAGTACTGTCTTGCGTAGTTGGTGTAGTTGCCGCCAGTCAAAGCCTGGCACTCAGCGAACGTTGCATCTGCAACGACCGGCATCTGCTGTCCGTTGAAGTTGAATGTCTCATACTTCTTAGGAACATCTTCCCAGGAATTGACTTCCACAGATGCATCCTTGACCTTGATGAAAGCATCCGGACCATAGGACATCGTGATCTGACCCTGTACAGAGAACGCATAGTCGAAGAGTTTCAGAGCAGCGTTGAGCTTGTTCTCATCAGCGCCTGCACCGGCAGCCGTGATAGCCCAACCATCAGTCTTCACAGATCTCCATGATTCAGCGAATCTGAACCACTGATCACCTGTGCCATCATTCCACTTAGCGACCGGGACCATGATGACGACATATTCTTCACCGGCACCTGTATCAAGAACAGTGTTGTTCATGATCGTCTGTGTCTGGTTGTAGTCGTATGACATGATACCAGCATCTTTTTCAAGATAGTTCTTTGATGAAGCCTCACCTGTCGTGATCAGCAGGCCTTCCTGGACCAGCTGGTTCAGTCTTTCGACCGCCAGATAAGAAGCTTCTTCCTGACGTGCATCATGCAGATTGCCGTCTTTATCGAAGTATAAGTAATCCTGTCTGGATTCCATACCTCTTGCGCCCCACAGATGGCCTGCGAATCTGAGCATATCAACTTCTCTCTGCAGATTGGAAGTTTCACGTGAGTACAAGCCGGCGATCGGATTGCCGTCGTTGTCATTCAATGAAGCGACCGCGCATCTGAGAAGAGCGACCATCTCATCAGCATCCCATGCAGCATCATAACCCAAGAAGAGGTCAGATCTCTTTGCATAGACGCCTGCGTAAGTCTCATCGATATATGCCTGGAACATGGCAACAGCTTCATCACCTGTCAGCGGCTGAGCATTCATCCTGTTGATGATGTTCTTGTCACCGGCAACGTTCTTGGTGATCGTCTGTGTGCCTGAACCATCAGCTGTCAGAGATAAGACTGAGTAATCTTCAGCGGCATATGGCTGATAGACATAAGCAGCCAGAGGCCTGTTGGCACCTTTATAACCATCAGTATCGAGCAGTGCTTTGACGAAGTCAGCTCTGACCAACGGCATTCTTTCGATATCATTGTTACCATCGAAGTAAGGTGAGAAGTAGATAGCGCCTGTCTCGGTGTTGCCCGTGATAGACAGTCTGGCGATCTGGTTCTGTTCGAGGTAAGCCTTGAAGTTAGGCATCTGATCGAGATGTTCTGCAAAGTTGACCAGTTTGCCTTCGGCACCGGCTGCGTTCAGAGCTGATGCAGTACCTGCGACGATGTCGACCTGATCCAGCTGGTTTTCCCATACCGGGAACTCCTTGGAAGTGCCCTGTCCGGAATACTTATCAACAAAAGTGATCCCCAACAGTTCAGATAAGTGCTGCCAAGTCGGCTTGAAGTCACCTGTCTGATAAGTCTTGCCATCAGCCAGTGTGATACCGTCTTTGGTGACATCAGCATTGGTATAGCTGATACCGGTCTTGTCTGAGTTGTAACCTGCAGCTACTCTCAGTTCAGTTCCTTCTGCATACTCAAGAGCAGCAGCAGGAGTGTTGTCTTCTGCCGGCGCATTGCCGCCACCGCCACTGCCGCATCCTACCAATGCAAGCATCATGGCGAGGAGAAGAACAAGTACTTTTAGAGTTTTTTTCATTTTTCTTCCTTTCCTTGAAAAATATATTTATTCCTTGACACCACCCATATTCACGCCTTTGGCGAAATATTTCTGGATGAAAGGATAAATAACCAAAATAGGGATGATCGCAACGATGATCAGGGCGTAGATCGCCGAGTTCGGAGAATACGGAGCCGTCCAGGACGCCAGCGTCTCCAGGTTCGTGTAATCCTCCAGCAGCAATCTGATGAAGACCTGCAGCGGCTGCTCGTTCGGAGAACCGGAAGCAGCGATCATCTGTCTTGCCCAGAAGTAACCGTTCCATCTGGAGATACCGAAGAACAAGGCGACGGTAGCGATCGTTGACTGCGACATCGGGATATAGACCTTCGTCAGGACCTGGAATTCCGTCGCGCCATCGACGATGGCAGCCTCTTCGATCTCGCTGGAAACGCCTTCAAACGCATTTCTCAGCAGGATGATGTTCATGGCAGCCATACCCATGGCGATGACGATCAGCCATTTGACGTCGGTGATGCCGACGGCCGCAAACACTTTCTGCGTCTTCAGATAGTTCAGATACTGCGGAACGATACCGGCAGAGAACCACATCGTGAAGACCAGGAAGAAGTTGAAGCCCGATCTGAATAAGAGCCTCTTCTTTGACAAAGCATAACCACCCAGGATCGAGACACCGATCGCCCAGATCGTACCATAGACCGTCAGGAACAGCGTGTTGGTGTAGGCGTTCCAGAACTGGTTGTTGTGGAAGATCGAAGCGAAGGCATCGAACTGAATGTCCTTAGGGAAGAGGATGACCTCGTTATAGTCGACGGCATGCGCACCGGAGATGGATGAACTTACCGCATAGACGAACGGATACAGACAAGCCAGTGAGAATATAGTCAGGAAGGTATAGCTCAGAATTTTGAATATCAGTTCACTTGTTTCAAGTTTACGTTTCATATCCTAACCTCCTAGTAAAGCGATACGTCAGATGCCTTACGAGCGATCGAGTTAGCACCGATGACCAGGATCATGCCTGTGATGTTGTTGATCATTTCGGCTGCTGAAGCCATGGACTGCGAACCGCCTTCCAGACCCAGACGATAAGCGAAAGTCGAGACGACATCCGCCGTGACGAATGTATTTGCTTTGTACAGCAACATGACCTTTTCATAGCCGATGGACAGCAGTGAACCGATCCTGTTGATCAGCATGATGACGACGGTCGACAGGATGCAAGGGATGACGACATATCTCATCTGCGCCAGCTTGTCGGCGCCATCGATCTGTGCCGCTTCATAGGAAGTCGGCGAAACAGCGATGATCGCAGCGAAGTAGACGATGGAATCGTAACCTGCACCCTCCCAGATACCGGAGATCTGGTAGATCGAACGGAAGAAATCCGGATTGTTCAGAAGACCGGCATCCGCGACCTCCTTTGAGATCAGGCCCAGTTTTGCCAGAGCCAGCGAAACGATACCGGTACCGGATACCAGGTCGCCCTGCTTCAGAAGCATCGTGACCAGGGTCGTCATGACGACGGTCGACATGAACTTCGGCAGATAAGTCAGGACCTGATAGATACTTCTCAAAATATCCGACTTGATCTCGTTGAAGAACAGAGCCAGGATGATCGGCATCGGGAAGCCGAACAGCAAGCCATAGAAGCTCAATAAGAAGGTGTTTCTGAACGCCATCCAGAAAGAAGTCGTCTGTGTCGAATTGCCGAACATCAGCAGTTTGAAGTTCGCAAAACCGCACCACTTCATCTCGGCGACCTTCTTGCCGACTTCGGTGATCTTGAAGCATCCCAAAAGTTCATACATCGGTAAATAACGCCAGAACAGGAACACCAGGATCATCGGGATCAGCATCACATAGAGACGCCAGTCTTTGACGATCAGCTGCCAGTTGAGTTTCCAGCGATTCTTTTCGACATCATCCCTGACCGCCTGCTCAGGATCGAGTTCATAACGTTTCAGCTCCTCGTTATAAACCAGATATTCATCATTCATCTTGCCATCCTCCATCTATTTTTTCTTCTTGAGAATTCAATTCCAGTAAATATTTCTTCTGGTCGACGAACAGTCCATCGACCCTCCTGACGACGATGATCACCAGTATCGCAAACACCAGTGACAGCATATCCGTCAGGATAAACTCCATTATGACGCGGACATCGCTCCCCGCTATCAGCATCGAAGCCAGTCCTCTGAAGACCTCCATCAGCAGGAAACCCAGCAGCAGATAAGCCAGGGATCCGAAGAAGGAAGCCGCGATCTTTTCCTTTGTGACCTTGCGCATGTAGATCAGCGTGATCATGAAACCCAGATTGCCGATCAGATACACCAGATACTGCGTGAGGCTTCCTCTGTGGAATGACACGAAGAGGAAGGCATACACGACCGCATGGATGAGACAGTACCTGTCCCAGCGCATCATCACGATCACCAGCATCGCCAACATGATCGAGATCGAATAAGGTTCATCGAACCACACCGTCGCCGCCTTGATCGCCAGATACTCGCACAAGGCATACATGCCGATAAACAGGACCAGATCGATCGCCCGATACTGTTTAAAACTCATGATTATTTATTTTTGAAGACGTTCTCGCTCTCCTTATCGAAGAGATATACCTTATCGTAAGGCAGATAGAAGTCGAACTCTTCATCCATCTTCGGCGCATCATGCGGATCGACCTTCAGGATCACAGTATCCTGACCGACCTCGATGTAAATGTTGGTCGAATCGCCAAGCATCTCCGTCAGAGTCGCCAGGGCGTGGATCTTGTAGGCATTCTCCACCGGCTTCATCGAGATGTTCTCCGGACGGAAACCGAACCAGATCTCGTCATCCTTGAGCTCATATCTTGTCTTTGATGCATCGAATTTATTGTCGTTCTTATCGAACGTGATCTCATTTCCTTTGATCTTTCCGCTGATGAAGTTCATCGGCGGCTCACCGATGAATCCGGCAACGAAGAGGTTGCACGGATCGAAGTAGAGTTCCTCCGGCGTACCGATCTGCTGGACATAGCCGTCTTTCATGACGACGATCCTATCGGCCATCGTCATAGCCTCGGTCTGGTCATGGGTGACGTAGATCGTCGTGGCATGCGTCGAACGGTGGATCTGTGTGATCTCCGAACGCATCGTGACACGCTGCTTCGCATCCAGGTTGGACAGCGGCTCATCCATCAGGAAGATGTCGACCTGTCTGATGATGGCGCGCCCGACCGCGACCCTCTGCCTTTGACCACCGGAAAGAGCCTTTGGCTTTCTCTCCAGATAGTCCGTCAGACCCAGGATCGCTGCCGTCCTCTGAACCTTTTCTTCGATGACATCTTCGTCGACGCCTTCCAGCGTCAGACCGAAAGCCAGATTATCGTAGACCGTTAAATGAGGATACAAAGCGTAGGACTGAAAGACCATCGCAATACCGCGGTCGACCGGAGATTTTTCATTCGCCCTTTCTCCGTTGATCAGGAAATCGCCCTTTGAGATCTCTTCAAGACCAGCGATCATCCTAAGAGTCGTCGATTTGCCGCAGCCTGACGGCCCGACGAAGACGATGAACTCGCCGTCTTTGATCTCCAGATTGAAGTTGTGGACCGCATGAAAACCATTGGGATATATCTTGTTGATATCTTTCAGTACTAGATTCGACATATTATGTTCCTTTCTATCCTCTTTTAAAGAATTTGAAAACGCTTTACTACGATATTATTATAACTTGCCAAGCTGTAAAATGTGATAAAACTTTCAAAAATGTATCATTGACTTTTGGAAATCTATCCTGTCAGACGTTGAACGGCTGACCCTCCACCGATACGTTATCCGTCTCTACCTGGCTGACATTATAGAAACAGAACGACGCATTGTTCAGCTTTTCGCAACCATAGATCATGGCCGGAGCCACATGATCCCTGAATCCCTTATCGAAAGTGACCTCGATATCCTTCAGGATGATCTTGTCGATCTTGGACTCCGGAAGGCCGTAGAAATAACCGGCGCAGACCTTGGTATTGAGACACTTCAGGTTCTTGAACAGGAAAGTTCCCACATGCGGCGTCATATCGGAAACAGGACGGAAGTCCTTGCTGTCGGCATAGTCATCGTATCCCTCATGCGACAGATAGTAGTACATGTTGACCACCAGGCAGGACATGACCCCATCCATCAGGATATTGTCAAAATTGATGTTCTCGATGACCGCCTTGTCTCCCCGGCCACGCTTGGTCTTGATGCGCAGACCTCTGTCCGTGTTCTTGAAGATGCACTTTGAGACATCGACATTGCGGATGCCGCAGCTCGACTCGGAACCGAAGACCACCCCGCCGTGTCCGTCACCCATGAAACAGTTGCGGATGACAAGGTCTTCCGTCGGACGGTAGAACTCGTCCGCCATGATCTTCTTGCCCGACTTGATCGCCACGCAGTCATCGCCGACGAAGATCCTCGTCCCCAGCAGGCGCATCCTGCGGCAGCTTTCCGGATCGAAACCATCCGTATTCGGGCTCGTCGGTATCGACCTGAGCGTCAGATCGATGAAATCCAGATCATCCGAATAGAAAGGATGCAGGTTCCAGCTCGGCGAATTGATGATGTTCAGACCGACGAAAGCCACATTCCGGCAGCGGTTGACGAAGACATTGTTCCCTCTCCAGGCACCTCTTCTGGTCCTGTGATCGACCCACCAGTCCGCCTGATCGGCATTGCCGTTGAGCGTTCCCTCGCCGACGATCATGATGTTCTCCGAATCAAAAGACGTGATCAGCGACATGAAAGAATCGTTCGGTTCTCCCTCCCAGGAAGCATTGACCGCCGAATGATCCTCATTGTAAGCGGGAATGACCGGATAATCGCTGCGCACATTGGAACCGATCAGCTGGGCATCCTTCTCGAAATACAAGCAGGTATCGGAACGGACCATCAGCGGACCGGTATAGTAGTCGCCCTTTCTGAACACGATCAGATCATGATCGCACTGATCCAGCAGAGCCTGGATCTTACCGGTATTCAGCGTCTTCCCATCGGCGACGACGCCATGTTCCAGGACATCAAAGACCCTGTTGACAGGCAGCGTCCTTGCCTTGATGACCTGATCGCGGATCCTGAATTCATACCCGGTATCCGGTTTCAGACCAAAGACAGAAAAGACGTTCCTCTCTTCCCGGCTATGGAAGACCCCATCGACATAGACATCGTAAGCCTCTGTCGCATAGTAAGGACGCTCATCATCCGCCTCAAAACTGACTGAGACCGGCGAAACATGAATGACATTAAACATTGAAGTACTCCTTGAAATGCGGATCATTTCCGACTGCCTGCAGGAAGAGGTCTCTCACCATGTAAGCCCCCTTCATCCTGAGATGGGTATTGTCATCCATCCCATCCGGATAATTCTCATAGATACCGGGATCGAAGTTCATGAAAAACTCCCTGCTGTCCTTCTCACCCGTTTCGATCAGCTTGTCTCTGGTCAGGACGCACATGTCGACGACATCCGTGCCCGAATCCTGTGCCACCTTCAGCATCGCCTCGCGATAGCCCTCATGGCAGCTCATATCCAGTTTTCCATCCTTGAACCACCTTCTGTAGATCGGTGTCAGCAGAAGGACATAGGCGCCCTTCTTCTTGCATTCAGAGACCATGTAAAGCAGATTCTGTCTGTATTCAAAGTCCGGACGGGTATAGCGCTCCGGATTGTGTGTGTGTTCATCGTTGTGGCCGAACTCGATCAGCACGATCGAATCCCTGTCCGTGAAACGCAATGCGTCCTCGAAACGCCCCTCCTCCAGGAAAGTCCTGGTGGAACGTCCGTTCTTCGCGAAGTTCATCAGACGGACCTCCTTGTTCAGCTTCTCCTCCAATGCCTGCGGCCAGCCCACCTGGGGAAAGGTGGTCTCGTCATTATACTGCATCGTGGAATCGCCCATGCAGATGAGCTTCATCAGCAGACCTCGCTGTAAGCCATGATGAATGGCGCCACACCCTTGACCTCATTGACCGAGATGTTCTCCGACATGTAGTATTCGAAAGAACCATCCCTCTTGTAGTTGTCCAGACCGCCGACCTGGCAGATATTGTAGAGATTGCGTCCGTCGAACTGTTTGTTCAGGACGGTATCGAAGACCTCATGGCCCAAGGCATCATCTTCGATCATGCCCAGTCTCTTGCCCTTGAAGATCGCATAAGCCATCATGACCGAACCGGAAGTCTCCAGGTAATTGTGCTCCCTTCGGATATCGACCAGCTGGTACAGCATGCCATCCTCAAGATACGGCCTCAGCCCCTCTATCTCCTTGTCCAGGATCTCCTTGCAGATATCCAGGCCCAGCTCCTCATAGATGTCCACGGCAGCCATCATGACCCAGCCGCAGGCCCTCGCCCAGACGTTTGGCGACTTGCCCGTCTCTTTGTCCGCCCACTGCATGACCTTTGCCTCATCATAGGCATGGACGAAGAGTTTCCTGTCCTCATCATAGAGCCTCTTCACCAGCGTATGCAGCTGATGATCGACATCCTCCTTGGCCTCCTCGATGCCGAACTGCTTCGCATACATCGCCACATAAAGGACGCCCATGTAGATGCCATCCATCCAGACCTGATTCGGATAGATCTGCTTGTGCCAGAAAGATCCTTCTTTCGTCCTTGGATGATGCTGCATCTGTTCATACATCGCATCCAGTGCCTTCCTGAACCTCTCCTCCGGTTCATCGCGATAGAGCTTCATCAGACCGATGCCCGGACACACGTCATCGATCGAATACTTTTCCGGCTCATAGCGGCTGATGACGCCATCCCCGGAGATCATGCCATCATAGAATCTATAGACGAAATCCCGGTATTTCCTCTCGCCGGTCGCCTTGTACATGTCATAGATCGCCGTCATCAGGATGCCATCCTCATAACACCAGACACCCTTCTTATAAGGAGTGAAATACTCCATATACTTGTCGATATACTTATTGATCCTCTGATCCATCTGTCAACCTCCTAATATATCCGATCGATGGTCCTATATCATCACCGGTAACGCCCTCCAGGATGAGCGCGGCATCCGGTGTTTCCTTTCTGATCCGCGAGATGAAATACGGCCAGTTCATGATGCCCTGTCCGATCCCGCACTGAACGAGCTTCCCGTCCTGCACATTGAAATCCTTGACATGGAAGACTCTGATCCTCTTCCCGAAAAGATCCATGCAGCGATCGAAGATCTGATCTGCCTCCCTGTAATTATCGATATTCAGATAATTGTAGACATCGACCGTCACATCCTCTATCCCCGTCACATCCGTCAGCTCATCCAGCAGATCCGGACAATAGACGGTATGGGCATAAGCCCCCTCGATGATCGGCCTGGCCTTGAAAGCCTGGCCGTAGTATCTGAGCCCCTTCACGGTCTCAACGACCCTGTCGAAAGCCTCCTTCGTGTGATTGTATTCATTGTAGGTCCACTTGTCGCCGTTGGCGGAACCCGTCTCCGAACCAACCAGCGGACAGTCAAAGACGACAGTCGTCTCCATGCACTGTTTGAAGAACTCGATGCCATCCAGACGCTTCTTCTCATCCGGATGGATCATGTTGAAATACGCGCCGATCATGGCGACAGCGATCTTGTTCCTCTTCAGTTTGTCAGAAAGATCCAGCAGAAAAGCCGGATCCATTTCAAAATTCCTGAAAGCCTTCTTGTAGACCAGCTGAAGGCAATCCAGATCGAAGCCTTTGAAACCCGACACGAAATCATCGATCGAGTCAAATGGCGCACCGGGCAGATCATGCCCTCTGATCCCTAATCTCATTCTCATAAACACCCCGTCATTTTCAAACAATATATGATGATCAGCAGACTGAACATGGAAAACAGCGTCGTATAGACGACGATCTCATCGGCAAGCCGCCTGTCCCCGCCCATCTCCGCAGCCATGATCGCGCTGGAAACAGCCGTCGGCGACGCAAAGACCGAGACCAGGATGGCGTATTCCACCGCATCCGCCGCATGGAACAGATACGCTATAAACAGGACGACACCCGGCAGGATGAGGTCTCTCAACGCCACCACCGCCGACAGCTTGCGGATATTGGCCACGCTGTGCGAGAAGTCAAGGCTCGCTCCCACCAGCAGGAAAGAGAACGGCGTCGACATCGAAGCCAGATATCCCAAAACTTTATAAATGAAAGGAAGACTGTTCCGGACGAAAAAAGCGCCGGAAGGCACGATCAGCCTGAACAGCAGGACCAGGATACCGCAGAAGATAGAGATGATGCAGGGATTCTTCAGGATCCCGGAAAGCGACCTCTTCAAAAAGTCTGTATCATCTTTGTCATCTGAATAAGCCATCAGTGCCACGACCGCCAGCACATTGAAAAGCGGGATCGTGAAGATGGAGACCAGAGAGATCTCCGAACTCGTCCTTTGCAGCATCGCCGGATCGGTGAAGAACATCGAAGCCAGAGGGATGCCGATATAGGCGAAGTTGGAACGGAAACCGCCCTGAATGATGACTCCGATCTCGTTCCTCTTCTCAGCCAGTGCCTTCGCCACAAAGACGCAGATCAAAGCCTCAAAAAAGATCATGACCACGACGAAAGCGATGAAACCCACCGGGATCACATCCAAAGTCGAATCATAGAGGTTCTTGAACAGGGAACAGGAAAGCAGGACATAGAAACAGAGCTTCTTCCCGGATGCAAGAAAAGCATCGTTCATCAGACCGATGCGCTTGAAGAGATAGCCTATGGCCAACAGAATGGCCATAGGCATCACGATATTTAAAGAAAATATGAGATCGCTCATGACGACCTTATCTCAGATCCGTCATAGCGACATTATCCATGTCATCAAATTCCTGATTCTCGCCGCACATGCCCCAGATGAACGTGTAGTTCTTGGTGGCGCTGGCGCTGTGGATGGACCAGGAAGGCGAAATAACAGCTTCCTCATTGCGCATGACGATATGCCTTGTCTCGGTAGGCTCGCCCCAGAGATGGAAGACGACATCATCCTTGCCCAGTTCGAAGTAGAGATAGACTTCCATGCGCCTGTCATGCGTATGACAAGGCATCGTGTTCCAGACACTGCCCTCGCAAAGCGTCGTCATGCCCATGACCAGCTGGCAGGACTCCACCTGACCCGGCACGATGTATCTGCGCAGGATGCGGTGATTGCTGTATTCGGCTGAACCGAGCTCTCTGGTGAAGACATCCTCCGGATGGATCAGGGCTGTCGGATATTCCTTGTGCGCCGGGCAGGAATTGAAATAGAACTTGGCCGGCTCATCGTCATCGACAGACTCCAGAACGACGTCTCTGGAACCTCTGCCGACATAGATGGCATCCTTGTAACGAAGCACATATTCTGTGCCATCGACAGTGACCTTTCCGGGACCGCCGATATTGAAGATGCCCATTTCCCTTCTCTCCAGGAAGTATTCGGCACGCAGCTCATCACCCGCTTCGATCTTCAGCTTCTGACCGACAGGCTTGCAGCCGCCGGTGATGATGCGGTCGATGTGGGAATAGACATACTTGATCTCATTCTCCTTGAAAAGATCCTGGATCAGAAACTCTTCCCGCATACGGTCGGTATCATAGTGTTTCGCATCTTTTGGTGAACATGCAGTTCTTAATTCCATGTGATATTCCTTTCTACAGTGTCACGCCCTGCTTGAAGATCGCCAGGTCGTGGTAGCCTTCCTCTTCCGCCTTGACCAGTTTGCCCGAAGCGGTCTCGATGACCAGATCATACAGTTTATGACCGATCTTATCCAGATCGACATCCTCATCATCGACCAGCTCGCCGGCGTTGAAATCGATCCAGTTCTTCTTCTTTTCATAAAGTCTCGTATTGGAAGAGATCTTGACCGTCGGCACCGGTGAAGCAAACGGTGTGCCTCTGCCCGTCGTGAACAGGACGATCTGCGCACCGGCAGCAGCCAGCGCTGTCGAAGCCACCAGGTCATTGCCCGGGGCACTCAGCAGATTGAGGCCCTTCGTCTTGACGGTATCGCCATACTCCAGGACATCGCTGACCCTGGCCGAACCGGACTTCTGGACACAGCCGTTGGACTTGTCCTCCAGCGTCGAGATGCCGCCCTTCTTGTTGCCCGGGGAAGGATTCTCATAGATGGTCTGGTGATTGCTGCGGAAATAATTCTTGAAATTGTTGATCAGGGCGACCGTCTTGCCGAAGACCTCCTCATTGATCGCGCGGTTCATCAGCAGCTGCTCGGCACCGAACATCTCCGGGACCTCCGTCAGTATCGTCGTACCGCCCTTTGCGATCAGGATATCGGAGAAACGGCCGACCGTCGGGTTCGCCGAAATGCCGCTCAAGCCATCGGATCCACCGCACTTGAGACCGATGACCAGCTTATCCGTCGAAAGGCTCTCGCGATGGAAACCTTTGACATATTCGCTCAGCTCCTTCAGGATGCCAAGCCCGTATTCCACTTCATCCTCGTGTTCCTGACAGACCATGAAACGGACTCTTTCCGGATCATAGTCACCCATGTGCTTCCTGATCTCCTCGATATTCGAGTTCTCGCAGCCCAATCCGACCACCAGGACGCCGCCGGCATTGGGATGACCAATCAGATCCGCCAGGATCTGCCTGGTATTCTCCTGGTCATCACCCATCTGGCTGCAGCCATACGGGTGATTGAAAGCGACGATATCCTCGAGACTTCCTGAAACATATTCCCTGGCCAGAGACTCCATCCTCTTGACGATCGAGTTGACACAGCCGACCGTCGGGATGATCCAGATCTCATTGCGCACACCGGCCCTGCCATCCTTTCTCAGATAGCCCTGCCAGTGATCCTCTTCGACTCTTGGATCCTGATAGGAAACAGGCTCGTAGACATATTCATCATCCGCGCCTAAAGAAGTCTTGATATTGTGGGTATGGACGTGATCACCTCTGGAAATGTCGCTGGTCGCTAAGCCGATCAGGTTGTCATACTTGATGATCGGCTCACCGGCCTTGATGTCCTTCAAAGCGACCTTGTGACCAAGCTCGATGTCCTCATTCAGAACCGTGCCGTCAGCCAGCTCAAAACCCGCTTTCAGCGGTACCAGAGCGACCGCTACATTGTCGTTATCATTGATCCTGATATATTTCTTCATCTGAGATTCTCCATTGCCTGACGGGCGCCAAGTGTCCTGATCTGTTCCAGATCTTTGGCGACCTCATCCAGCAGACCCGGGACCTTCGTCAGATCCTGGCCGTGGAACTTCTCATTGGACAGATACTTCTCTGCCAGATCCCTTGAAGGAAGACCTGAATTCTCCTTGAAGAACTCCAGGACATCGGCATCATCCATGATCTTGTACTCTTCGCCATTGCGATCGCCGATCAAAGCGCCTTCTTTGATCTGACTTCCCTTATAGAAAGCCAGCAGGGCCGCGATCGAGAATGTCAGATCCTTAGGCAGCTTGCCAAACTTCTCGACATAACCCAGCAGCGAAGGCATGCATCTGGCTCTCCACTTGGAGACGGAATTCAGAGAGATCGACAGCAGGGCGTGTTTGATGAACGGATTGTTGAAACGGTCCACGACAGCTGCCGCAAACTCTTCCAGTTCCTCTTTCGGCAAAGTCAGCGTCGGGATGATCTCGTCAAAGATCGTCTCGTTCATGAAATTCCTGACCAGCTCATCATCCATGGACTCCTTGACCGTGTCGTGGCCCATCAGATAGGACGCCAGAACGAAGGATGTGTGAGCGCCGTTGAGGATCCTGACCTTTCTTTGCTTGTAAGGCTTCTGATTGTCCGTGAAGATGATGTTCATGCCGGCCTTGCCCTCCAGAGCCTTGTCCAGAGGCAGTTCAGCCGAGATGTCCTTCGGTGATTCGATGACCCACAACGCGAACGGTTCCGCCGTATCCAGAAGATCGTCGTTGTAACCCAGCTTCGCGCAGATCTCATCCTTTTCATCTCTCGGGAAACCCGGGACGATGCGGTCGACCAGGGTGCTGGTAAAGACGCAGTCATCCTCGACCCACTTCCTGAAACCTTCCTCAAGTTTCCACAGATCGATGTAATCCAGCACGTATTTGCGTAAAACGATGCCATTGTCATCGATCAGCTCCACCGGCAGCATGATCAGACCCTTGTCATGATCGCCGTTAAAAACAGTGTATCTTTCATAGAGGAACTGCGTCAGCTTGGCCGGGAACGTGACATGGAACTTATCTTCAAAAGTATCGTTCTCATTGAAGACGATACCCGCTTCCGTCGTATTGGAAACGAAGAATCTGAGTTCCGGTTCCCTTGCCAGAGCCATATATTCATCAAAATCATGGAAGACCGTCACCGCCTTGGCCAAAGAAGTGATGACTCTGGTCTCGACATACTCCTCGCCATTCACCTTTCCTCTGAGCTGCAGCGTATACTGACAATCCTGGCTCTTGAAACGATCGACATTGCTGAATTCCAGCGACTCTACGATCGCAACACTGCCATTGAACAAGCCCTTCTCATTTGCCAGATCGAAGAAATAATCGACAAAGGCGCGCAGAAAATTGCCTCCGCCGTACTGTACTACCTTGATCGGCCTTTTGGGGGCTTTCGTCATTTCGATATTTAAATTATTCATTTTGTATCTCCTCGCTTTTATTATATCGGGAAAAAACTTTTTTTCTATTCTGAACTGCATCTGTTTTTCATTTCATTTTGTGCATAATATAGGTGTGGAATATCTCAACGAAACATACGAACAATACAATTACGCCCTGAGGCTGGGGAAAAAGAACATGAAACAGAGGAAAAAAGCGGATCTGTCTCCCCATCCGGCCGTTCTGGACGATATCATCAATGTCTATGACTGCTCAACAGAACGCCTCGGCGAGATCGATGTTCCCGCCGACCTCATCATAGGGACCAAGACCTCCGCCAGGACGCTGTCCTTTTCAGCCGATTTCATGCCGGTCATGAAGCCAAAAAGTGAATTTGCCGCCAAATGGCGCGACGTCTGCGCCTATCACCTCTCCGATACAGGCATCGCCGAAGCGCCGACAGCCTATGAATACCTGGGAAGGTTCTACATCATCGAAGGAAACAAACGCGTCTCCGTCTTGAGATCCTATGGTGCCGTCTTCATCACCCTGGATGTCATACGCCTGCTGCCGCCAAAGAAGAACACGGTAGCGGCACACCGATACGGCAAGTTCCTGAACTTCTATCAGCTCTCAAAGCTCTACTCGATACAGTTCTCCAAAGGCGAATACTACGGCCGTTTCCAGAAACTGCTCGGATTTGAAAAAGATCACGTCTGGACCAGGATGGAAAGGATCGGGGTCGTCGGACTCTACGGGCGTCTGAAAAGCCACCTTGATGAACAGAAGATCAAAGCTGAATATGCCGACTGCTTCCTGGCCATGCTGGAACTGTACGGCTTTGAGGAACTCTCGGCCATGAACGACGCGCAGATGGAAAGAGCCATCAGGGAAAACAGGATCCGCCTGGATCACGGACACGGCCCCTACCGGATCATGTGCGTATCAGACGAAGAAGACCTGGGCCTGTGGTCGGAATATGCCAGGACGGAACTGAAAGGCATCGACTTCATGATCTCCTGCGGAGACGTCAAAGCCGAGTATCTGGAATTCCTGGTCACGATGGCCAACAAACCCCTTTTCTACATCCACGGCAATCACGATTCCCGCTATGACAGCGACCCGCCGCAGGGCTGCATCTGCATCGACGACGACCTGTACATCTACCAGGGCATACGCATCCTGGGACTGGGCGGATCCTTCCGCTACTCACAGGACAAATATCAGTACACCGAGGTCCAGATGGAAAGGCGGATCCGGAAACTGCGCCGCAAGATCCGCAAAGCCGGTGGCGTCGACATCATCGTCACCCACGCTCCGATCAAAGGCTACGGTGATATGGAAGACTACGCCCACCAGGGCTTTGCCTGCTTTGAAAAACTGCTCAACGAGCTTCACCCGAAGTTCTGGCTCTACGGCCATGTCCACCTCAGATACGATTTCCGACTCGAAAGAGAGATCGGATACAGACAGACAAGGATCATCAACTGCTATGACAAATACGAGATCATATACTAAAAACATCAACATCGCCTACATCGGCGGCGGCTCCAGAGGCTGGGCCTGGACCTTCATGACCGACCTCGCCCTGGAGAAACAGCTATCCGGCACGATACGCCTCTACGACATCGACCATCAGGCATCGAAGATCAACGAAAAGATCGGCAACGACCTTTCCAAAGACTCCAAATGCCTCTCCCATTTCAGCTACCGCAGTGTCGATACGCTTCAAGAAGCGCTGAAAGGTGCCGGCTTCGTCGTCATCTCCATCCTGCCGGGCACCTTTGACGAGATGGAAAGCGACGTCCACACGCCTGAACGTTACGGCATCTACCAATCGGTCGGCGACACTGCCGGACCGGGCGGCTACATCAGGGGACTCAGGACCATCCCGATGTTCATTGAGATCGCCGAAGCGATCAAAGAATACGCCCCGGATGCCTGGGTCATCAACTACACTAATCCGATGTCGCTCTGCGTCAAGGCTCTCTATGAGACCTTCCCGCAGATCAAAGCCTTCGGCTGCTGCCACGAGGTCTTCAACACCCAGGAACTGCTGGCATCGATCCTCGCCAAGGAACTCAATATCCCAAACATCAAGAGGAGCGATCTCTACACCAACGTCCTGGGCATCAACCACTTCACCTGGTTCAGCAAGGCATCCTACAAAGACATCGACATCTTCCCGATCTATGAGCGATACGTGAACGAACACTTCAAGGAAGGCTGCGAGTTCACTTCGGACAACTGGATGAACTCCTATTTCTCCTGCGCCCACAGGGTGAAGTTCGACCTCTTCAGAAAGCACCATCTGATCGCCGCGGCCGGTGACCGCCACCTGGCCGAATTCATGCCCGGTGATCTCTATCTGAAAGATCCCTTAACAGCCGAAAAATGGAAATTCACTTTGACACCGGTCTCCTACCGCAAAGATGATCTGCAAAAGAGGCTGCAGCGATCGAAAGACCTCTACGAAAACAAGGACAGGATCAGACTCAGATCCACCGGCGAAGAAGGCGTTCAGCTGATCAAAGCCCTCTGTGGACTCAAAGACAAGGTATCCAACGTCAACCTGCCCAATCTGGCCTTGCAGATCGCAGATCTTCCGAAAGACGCCATCGTCGAGACCAACGCCCTGTTCACCTATGATCACATCTCACCGGTCTATGCCGGGTCCATGCCGGAAGACATCAGAGAGCTCACGATGCCCCACATCCTGAACCACGAGCGCATCTATAGGGCGGTCATGGAAAAGGACAGAAAGCCGGTCTATGAAGCCTTCCTCAGCGACCCCAACATCAACGGCAGGCTCAGTGAGACCCAATGCAAACAACTTGCCGATAAGATGATCGAAAAGACATCCGCATACTGTAAAATATAGATAGAAAGATCTAAGGAGAAAACATCATGGCTTTACACGTAATGGATGAAGCGAACAAATGTCTGCAGTGCAAGAATCCGATGTGCCGGAAAGGCTGTCCGATCAACACCAACATCCCGGAAGCGATCCGCCTTTTGAGAGAAAACAAACTCAACGAAGCCGGCAAGATGCTCTTTTTCAACAACCCGCTCACGACCGTCTGCTCACTGGTATGCAACCATGAGAACCAGTGCGAAGGACACTGTGTCCTGGGCATCAAAGGCATCCCTGTCCACTTTTCGACCATCGAAAACTATATCTCCACGACCTATGCCAACCAGATGACCGAAGGACCGAAACCTTCCAACGGCATCAAAGTCGCCATCGTCGGATCCGGCCCGGCCGGACTGACCATCTCTGTCATCCTGGCCAGATACGGATACGACGTCACGATCTTCGACATCAACGAAAAGATCGGCGGCGTCTTGAGATACGGCATCCCGGAATTCAGACTTCCGAAATCCGTCCTCGATGACTTCGAGTACAGACACCTCAGACTCAAAGGCATCAAAGTCCGTCCGAACACGACCATCGGCACTTCGATCACCATCGACGACCTCTTCCGCGACGGCTATAAGGCGGTCTTTGTCGGGACCGGCACATGGCGTCCGAACACCCTGGGCATCAAAGGCGAATCCCTGGGCAACGTCCACTTCGCCATCGACTACCTGAAGTCTCCGGATGTCTACCACCTGGGCGACAGCGTCAACATCATCGGTGTCGGCAATGCCGCCATGGACGTCGCCAGAACGGCCATCCGTCACGGCTCCAGAAACGTCACCTGCTTCGCCAGGAGAGATGCCGTTTCCGCATCCCAATACGAGTTCTCATACGCCAAACTGGAAGGCGTCAACTTCGAATTCAACAAGTCTCCGGTCGAGATCAGGGATGACGGCGTCATCTTCGTCGATACGACGGTCAATGAGGAAGGAAGAGTCGTTCCAGTTGAAGGCAGCAAAAAGTTCTATCCGTCCGATTCCGTCATCGTCTCCGTCTCACAGGGTGCCATGAACCGCATCGTCTCCACCACCAAAGGACTTGAGACGAATAAAAAAGGTCTGCTTGTCGCAGACGAACACGGACACACGACCAGAGAAGGCGTCTTCACCTCGGGCGATGTCGTCTCCGGCGCCAAGACCGTCGTCGAAGCGGTCGCCGCTTCCAAACAGACGGCAGAAGCGATGCACGAATACCTGCAGTCGCTTCCGAAAGAATAGACTCCCTGATATGTCAAAGCGGATCCTCAGGATCCGCTTTTTATTTCTTCATGTATTTTTCGGCAGCTGCGATCATGCTTTCGGCGACCTGAAGACGATACTGGGCGCGGATGCGCTCATTCTCTCTTCTTGCCTTAGCCATTCTTTCTTTTTCTTTCTCCCGCTCCGCCTTCTGTTCCTCGATATCGATCTCTTCGACATCCATGCAGATATCCGCAACGATCTCCGCGACATTGTCCCGGAAATACAGGACACCGCCATTGCCGGCATAGTGCCTGAGCACGCCGTCCTCATCCGTCTCGATGACCCCGATCTCCAGCGGGATCATGATCGGCATGTGATTGGCCAGGATGGTCCTGCGTCCTTCCGAAGTCGGGATATTGAGCTTGGACGTCATGAAAGAACGATAGACGCCGTTATAGGTGATCAGATCCGTCTTGAACTGCATGTCATTCCTTCTTCGCCTTGGCGATCACGTCTTCGATCGCGCCGCAGTAGATGAACGCGTCTTCCGGATAGGAATCATAGTTGCCGCTCAGGATCTCCTTGAACGAACGGATCGTATCCTCGATCTTCACGAACCTGCCCTCCATGCCAGAGAACTTCTCTGCGACCGCGAACGGCTGCGACAGGAAGTTGCGGATCCTTCTGGCTCTGTTGACGATCATCTTGTCCTCATCGGAAAGCTCGTCGATGCCCAGGATCGCGATGATATCCTGCAGGTCATGATACTTCTGCAGGATCTTCAGCACTTCCAGTGCCGTATTGTAATGATCCTCACCGACGACGTTCGGGTCCAGAGCTCTGGAAGTCGACTGCAGAGGATCGACAGCCGGATAGAGACCCGAAGAAGCGATCTTACGATCCAGGACCGTCTTGGCATCCAGGTGGGCAAAAGCCGTGGCCGGAGCCGGGTCTGTCAGGTCATCCGCCGGAACATAGATCGCCTGAACGGAAGTGATGGAACCGTTCTTCGTCGAAGTGATCCTCTCCTGCAGTTCACCCATCTCGGTAGCCAGCGTCGGCTGGTAACCGACGGCTGAAGGCATACGGCCCAAAAGGGCTGAAACTTCCGAACCGGCTTGCGAGAAACGGAAGATGTTATCGATAAAGAGGAGGACATCCTGATTGTCGACATCGCGGAAATGTTCCGCCATCGTCAGAGCACTCAGGGCGACTCGCATACGGGCACCCGGAGATTCGTTCATCTGACCATAGACCAGGACGGTCTTCTCCAGGACACCGCTTTCCTTCATTTCAAAATACAGGTCATTGCCTTCCCTGGTACGTTCACCGACACCGGCAACGACAGAGAGACCTTCGTGCTCGACCGCGATCGAACGGATCAGCTCCTGCATCAGGACGGTCTTGCCGACACCGGCACCGCCGAACAAGCCGATCTTGCCGCCCTTGATGTACGGACACAGCAGATCCACGACCTTGATGCCCGTCTCCAGGATCTCGACCTTGGTCTGCTGCTGCTCAAAAGACGGAGCAGGCTTGTGGATGATGTCCTTTTCGACATCCTCCGGCAGCTGATCGAAGCCATCGATCGCCTCGCCCAGCAGATTGAACATCCTTCCCAGGATCGCCTTTCCGACCGGTACCTGAATGGCCTTGCCTGTATCGATGCACTTCATGCCCCTGGTCAGACCGTTGGTCTGAGCCAGAGCGATACATCTGACCTTGTCATCACCGATATCCTGTTCGACTTCACAGGTGATGCTGCCATCGCCGAAAGGAATGATGATCGCATTGTAAAGTTTCGGCAGACGGTCTACGAAACGCATGTCCACGACTGGACCGATGACCGATACGACTTCTCCTACATTTTCGTTCATGATTCTTCCTTTCCTTTTTCACGCACGGAAGCGACGATCTCATTCATCTCCTGCGTGATAGCAGCCTGTCTGGCCTTGTTGTAATACAGACGAAGCTCATCGATGAGTTCCTCCGCGTTCTTGTTGGCAAGATTCATCGCATTCCTTCTCGCCGCATTCTCGGAAGTCTTGGCCTCCAGGAAGGCGACATAGATCTGCGATGAGACATACATCGGGATCAGCTGGTTGAGGACCTCGTTCCTGCTTGGTTCCATCAGGATCTCCTCGACCCCTTCCTCGTCATCCAGCTGCACAGGCAGCAGTTTCATCAGCGTCGGCGTGTAAGTCAGCGTGTTGATGTACTTGGTATAGACGACATTGATCTCGTTCATCTCGAATTTCGAGAAAAGCGTCAGGATGTTGTCGATCAGAGTGTTCAGGATCGTCGGCTGCAGATCCTCCAGCTCGTCATAGCGTTTGACGACCAGGTAATCGTTCTTCATCAGCCAGTTGTATCCGACCGTGCCGATCGCAAAGATCGGCACATCCTTGCTGACATTCTCCTGAACGAACTTCAGCACTTCCAGATTGTAGCTTCCGCACAATCCCGAATTGGAAGTGATCACGATGTATAAAGGGTTGTGGATCTCATGCTCGACCAGGAAAGGATTGTCCTCGACTTCCGGCCTGCTGCCTTTCATCGCATGCACGATAAAACGCCTGAGGTTCTTCGCATACTCCTCATTCAGCTGTGTCTTGGTGTTATACTTCTGCAGCTTGACGGTCGCGACCAGCTCCGTGGCATTCGTCAGTTTCTTGGTCGAATTGACCGTCTGCAGTCTTTTCTTGATCGCACTTATCTGTCCGGGCATTTTAATCCATCAATTTAAACTGTGTCGTAAAGATCGTGATGAGCGAAGTGAGTTTCTCGTTCAGCTCATCATCGAGATCCTTCTTCTCCTCGATCTGTCTGAGCAGATCCGGATGCACGCTGTGCATCTCCATCAGGAGCTCTTTTTCATATTGTTTCATCTCGGCGATCGGAATATCATCCAGCAGGCCGAGCTTTGCCGCCATCAGCATGATGACCTGATCTGTCGTCGCCATCGGCTGATACTGCGGCTGCTTGAGCATCTCGACGAGATGAGAACCGTGATTGATCCTCGCTCTGGTCGAAGGATCCAGATCCGAACCGAACTGGGCAAAATCCAGAACTTCCTGATACTGGGAAAGATCCAGCTTCAAAGAAGAAGAGACCTTCTTCATCGCCTTGATCTGAGCAGCGGAACCGACACGTGAAACGGAAAGACCGTAGTCGATCGCCGGTCTGATGCCGCTGTTGAACATCTCCGTCTGCAGGAAGATCTGACCGTCCGTGATCGAAATGACATTGGTCGGGATATAAGCAGAGATATCGCCGGCCTGCGTCTCGATGATCGGTAAAGCCGTCAGAGAGCCTTTACCCAGACGCTCGGAAAGCTTGCCGCTCCTTTCGAGCAGTCTGGAATGCAGATAGAAGACATCACCCGGGAAAGCCTCTCTTCCTGGAGGCCTTCTGAGCAGCAGGGACAGGGTCCTGTAAGCGACCGCATGCTTGGAGAGGTCGTCATAGACGATCAGGACATCTTCCCCTTTATTCATCCAATATTCGCCGATCGAACAACCGGCATATGGTGCTATGTATTGTAAGGAGGCTAATTCACTGGCTCCGGCCACGACGACAGTCGTATAAGCCATGGAACCGAAACTGTTGAGTTTTTCTATGATCTGCGCGACCGTCGAGTTCTTCTGACCGATCGCCACATAGATGCATTTGATATTGCGGCCCTTCTGATTGATGATCGTATCGATCGCGATCGCCGTCTTTCCTGTCTGACGGTCGCCGATGATCAGCTCTCTCTGGCCCTTGCCGATAGGGATCATCGAGTCGATGATCTTGATGCCGGTCTGCAGAGGCTCGTTGATCGGGCTCCTGTCAATGACGCCCGGTGCCGGGATCTCGATCTGCCTGGATTCGCTGGTCCTGATGACGCCCTTGCCATCGATCGGCCTGCCCAGGGCATCCACGACCCTTCCCAGGAGCTCATCGCCCACCGGGACCTCAACGACCTTGCCGGTCGAAGAAACAGGCGTTCCCTTGACGATGTCCTTGTCGTTGCCAAGCAGGACGGCAGCGATATTGTCTTCCTCCAGGTCCATGACCATGGCCTTGGTACCGCCGATATTCAGAAGCTCTCCGGCCATCGCGTCATAGATGCCGCTGACATTGGCGACACCATCCGCGACGCTGGTGACGAAACCTGTCGTCTGATTGGACACTGTTTTGATCTGCGTCAGATCCGAATCACCGACTTCCTTCAACAGATCGAGACCGAGTCCTTCCGCATCCCTGTCCAGTTCCTTGTTCAGCAGAGAATCCTTCAGTTCTTCCACCTTCGCCTTGTAGGAACCATCCCAGACGTTCTCGCCGATGATGACCTTGACCCCGCCGATCAGCGAATCATCGACCTTGTTCTCCAGACGGATCTTCTTCCCCAGCTTGGACGTAAAAGCCGCTTCCAGCTTCCTGAGATTGATCCTGCTCAGTTTCCTCGCTGAAAAAGCCGTGCCGAAGACCACGCCCTTGGTCTGATAATAGAAAGCCAGGAACTCATGGACCAGTTCCGCTTCCATGTGCTTGCGCGGAAGCGATTCGATCGTCAGGAAAAGACCCGCCAGAACGGATTCATCCAGATCGTCGTCGACTTTCTCCTGCAGCAACTGCTTCTTTTCCGCAAGGGTAAGATCGGCAGAAGTAAAGCTCCTCAGCAGCTCCTGATCGCAGTTCAGCGCATCGTTGATGGCATCGATATCCTGATAGCAGATATCCAGCATGCCCTCCTGCGCAAAAAGCTCCATCAGGTTCCTGGCATAGTAATTCAATCTGTGTTCGCTCATTTATTGATCACTTCCCTGACAAAAGAATCGACGCTATGCTTTTCGCTTTCTGAATCGATATTGTTCTCCAGGATCTTCTCGGCAGCCATGATCGCGGAATCCACGATCTGGGAACGCATCTCTTCCATCAGCTTATCCTGCTGAAGCTTCGCTTCCCTCTTGGCATTCTCCAGAAGCTGTTCCGCTTCCTTTTTGCCATCCTGGATCAGTTCGTTCCTGGCGATCAGCGCCTCTTCTCTGGCGTCGTTGACGATCGCCTCAGCCGATCTGTTGGCTTCGGAAATGATATCCTTTGCCTGCTGCTTGATCTTCTCATTCTCTTCCTGCAGCTCCCTGGCCTCGGTCAGCTTCTTCTGTTCAAAAGCGCTTCTCTCATCCAGGATCTTCTTGACCGGCTTCCAGGCCAGCTTATACATAAGGAAAAACAGTACAGCTGTTGCACAAAGCTGCGTGATGCTCGTCCAGACATCAGGAACCAGTAATTCCAGAATATCTACGATCTGCATCTTATGCTCCTAAGATAAAGATGATCAGGAAAGCGACAAGCAGACAGTAGATAGCACAGGTCTCGGATATGGCAGCACCGACGATAGCCATGGACTGGATCTTGTCGGCTGCGTCCGGATTCTTACCGATAGACTCGACCGCCTGGACAGCGACCTTGCCTTCCATGATACCTGTGACACATCCGCCGCAGACACACATTGCAGCTGCAAATGCCATTAACGCTTTTTCCATAATTTTTCCTCCTCAAATTCTATTTATTTGGCAACTCCTTGTTGATGAAGGAGATCGTCAAAGTGATAAAGATGAACGCCTGCATGACACCTGAGAACAGGTCGAAGTAGAAATGCAGGACCGGAGCCACAGCGACTCCCACGATATTGAACTTGCCGATGAACGGGATCTTTCCCGAGATCGCACCCAGCATCTGATAGATGACCGACATCAGGATACCGCCTGAAAGGATGTTACCGAAAAGACGCAGGGAAAGAGACAGCAGTGTCGAAAGCTTCGACAGCACGTTCAGGATAACGAACGGCGGCATCGGCTCGAACCAGCTCTTGATGTAGCCCTTGACTCCTCTCGCCTTGAACGAGTAGACCTCGATCAGCACACAGGTGACTGCCGCCAGCACGAGCGTGACTGAATAGTTGGAAGTCGGCGTCTCAAGAGAAAAGAGCCCCGCGATATTGCTGATGAAGATGTAGGCAGCCACCGACATGATGTAAGGCGTGAGCTTTTCCGCAACTTCGTCATTGGTCTTGCTTCGGACCATCTTGTCGATCATCTGCGCATACATGATGATCAGCAGCACGATGCCTTTTGGCTCGCTTAACGGATCGAACTCCTTGAGTTTACGGTTCACAAAGAACAGCAATCCCGCCATAAACAGCGTTATGATCAGGATCGAATAGAAACTTGTCTGCAGATGCATACCGTTACCTCCCCTTCCTTGAGACCGCATCGATGATCAGTGCGATCAGAAACAGCGCGAATCCCGCCGCCACTCCCAGGATCGAGAAGAGCTGCGAATTTTTTACTGCTATATATATTACCACCAGCAGCAGTGCGAAGCGAATGATATTCGCCGTGATCATCACCGAATAATTCTCACCGCCGCTTTGGATCAGAGACTTCATCGCCTGAGACAGCATCAGCATATTGATCAGAGAGAAACCCGCTGACAGCAGGATCCCCAGAGAGATCTTGACATCGATCAGAAGGCTGAAAGCCGCCAGTAGTGCTGCGATGGCAGCTGTTATAACATAGATCCTTATCTTCATATGCTGTACCTGCTGATATTATTATTGACTTTCTTGAGATATTTGTTAAGCTCACTGACCTCATCTTTTTCAAGACCCTCAGTCAGCAAGGCCACATATTCATCCTGTATCCTGCGGGCCTCCCTGATGATCGTCCAGGCCTCTTCATTGACCATCAGACGCTTGATGCGCCGGTCCTCCTTGGCATACACACTGCTGATCAGACCTCTTTTTTCCAGATCATCGATCGAGACCGAGACCACAGCCTTCTTCAGGCGCTGCGCCTTGATGATCTCCGTCGCCGTATCAGCCGGATTCTTATCCGCCAGGTATAAAAGGATGATCACTTCCGTATCCGTCAGACCATATTTCCGGCACAAAGGACCCAGCAGCTGCTGATAGAGTCCTTTTGCCCCATAGATGCTTTCCAGTAAAGGTATCAAACCGTCTCCTTTTTGTTCATATTTAAACAATAGAATTATATATTGTTTGAAATATAAAGTCCATCATAGTCAGGTGCATCAGACAGCTTCCCTTTTACCTTTGTTTCAGGATGATCCCCTTCTATTGAGAAAGATCGGAAAAACATGTTAAAATTTTCACAATAGTGATACAGGAGATCAATCATGGAAAGCATCAACAAGGAATATGAAGCCCTTTTCACGCCTTGGAAGATCGGAAACGTCGAGATCAAAAACCGTTTTGTCATGACCTCGATGGGCGGGACCAATCTTCTGGGATGGATGGAAAACAACCACTTTGATAAAGCCGGAGCGGAATTCATCCTGCAGGTCGCCCAAAACGACTGCGGACTCGTCCTGCCGGGCTGCCAGCCGGTCTACAACCCGATGTTTGGCCAGTGGCTCTACAAGAACGACAGGATGTACGAGGAACTCAAAGAATGGATGCCGGAATTCCACAGGACCGGTGCCAAGCTCTTCGTCCAGCTGACCGCCGGCTTTGGAAGATCCTTCACCATCTCAAGGATGATGGAGACTCTCTACACCAGCAAGGCCCTGCGCTTTTTGTCCAAGCCATTCATGGATCTGGACAAGATCACAGCCTCAGCCTCCGCTTCCCCGAACCGCTGGTCCGACAAAGTCCCTTCCCGGGAAATGACAAAAGATGAGATCCGGGAATTCATCGAAGCCTTCGGCAAGAGCGCAAAGAAACTCAAAGACGCAGGCGTTGACGGCGTCGAAGTGCACGCCGTGCACGAAGGCTATCTGCTCGACCAGTTCACCCTGAAATACGTCAACAAGAGGACAGATGAATACGGCGGATCCCTGGAGAACCGCTACCGCTTTGCCGCCGAGATCGTCAAAGAGATCAAGAAGCAGTGCGGCGAAGACTTCCCGGTTTCCCTGAGATACTCGGTCATCTCCAAGACCAAAGACTTCCGCAAAGGCGCTTTGCCTGGGGAAGAATATCGCGAAGTCGGACGCGACATGGAAGAGTCCATCGAAGCTGTCCGCTTCCTGGAAGAAGCAGGCTACGACATGCTCAACTGCGACAACGGGACCTACGACGCCTGGTACTGGGCACATCCGCCTATCTACATGCCGGAAAACTGCAACCTCAAAGACGTCGAAGAGATCCGGAAACATTGCAGCATCCCGGTCGTCGCAGCCGGAAGGCTCGATCCGAAAACGGCAGCCGCCTCGATCAAAGAAGGAAAGATCGACGGTGCCGGTTTCGCCAGACAGTTTTTGGCCGACAACCAGTGGATCCGCAAGCTCATGGAAGGCCGCACGGAAGACATCCGTCCATGCATCCTCTGTCATAACGGCTGCTTCAACATGTGCCACTACAAAGGTGTCCCGAACGATCAGGCCTTATCCGATTCCCTGCACCTGGCCAGATGCGCAGTCAACGCCGAAACGATGCAGACAGACAAGCACTACATCAGAAAGACCGATCAGCCAAAGGAAGTCGTCATCATCGGCGGTGGCATCGGTGGCATGGAGACGGCCAGAGTCCTGAAACTCAGAGGACACAGGCCGATCATCTATGAAGCAGACGCACAGCTGGGCGGGACCTTCATTCCGGCCAGTGCCGAATCCTACAAAGGCAAGCTCAGAGACCTGCTGGCATGGTACCGCAAGGCCATGAAAGACCTGGACATCGAGATCCATCTGAACTCCAGGATAGAAGACCTCTCACGATTCGAGGGCAAAGACATCGTCATCGCGACCGGTGCCCTCCCGAGAAAACTCGATATCCCGGGCTTTGACAAGACCATCGAAGCCTGCGATTATCTCAATGGCACAGCGGTCGGAAACAGAGTCGCTGTCATCGGCGGCGGACTGACAGGCTGCGAGATCGCCTACGAACTGGCTTTGCAAGGCAAACAGCCATGCATCATCGAGATGCAGGACGACCTGATCAAACAGACAGGCGTCTGCCTGGCCAACTCATCCTATCTGAGAGAGTGGTTCGAACTCCATCAGATACCGGTCTATCTCAACACATCGCTCAAGGAAGTGAAAGACGGTTCGATCATCTGTCTGAAAGAAGGAAAAGAGATCCGGATAGAATGCGACAGCGTCATCTCCTCGGTCGGCTACATACCGTCTCCGATCGCTCAGGAACAAGGAAGGATCAGGCTCGTCGGCGACTGCAAAGTCGTTGGCAACCTGCGCTCCGTCATCTGGCGCGCTTATGAAGTCGCTATGAAAATATAAGGGAGAAAACTATGGAACTGACTAAGAAGCAGCAGGACATCCTCGACGGAAAAGAAGGGGAAGTCCGCGCCAAGATCATGAAGACCCTGGTCATGTACGGTGAAGCTTTCGATGCGACGAGGATGGCAGATGTCACATCCGAATACAATCACCTGGTCACCTCGGTCGGTGTCGGCGTCATGACGCCGGTCTTCGACCTGATGGACACCCTGTTGAATGAAGGTGCTCTGTCCAAACAGAAATTCACCATGGACCCGCGTCCCATGGATCCGAACGTGCCGAAATCATTCATACAGAACCTGGTCTTCAAACACATCATGTATACCAAACAGGCATCCTACGAGGAACAGCTGAAGAAACTCGGCCTGCTCAATGAAGATGCCTTCACCTGCACCGCCTACATGCCGGAAGTCGGCAACATTCCGAAGATGGGCGAGGTCCTCTCCTGGTCGGAATCCTCCGCCGTCGTCTATGCCAACTCCGTTCTGGGAGCCCGCTGCAACCGCAACTCCGGCATCATCGACATCATGGGATCCATCGCCGGCTGTGTTCCTTATTTCGGTCTTCTGACCGACGAAGGAAGGAAAGCCGACTGGATCATCAGGATCGAAACGACCAGAAAACCGGAGGCGCAGCTTCTGGGTTCCGCCATCGGCATGAAAGTCATGGAAGATGTCCCGTATGTCATCGGACTCGACAAATGGATCGGCAATGAACTCAACGATGAAGCCTGCACCTATCTGAAAGACTTCGGTGCCGCCACCGCATCCAACGGCGCGGTCGGACTCTACCACATCGATGACCTCACGCCTGAAGCTAAGAAGTTCGGAAAGACGCTGATCAAAGAGAATGCCAGGGAATACGTCATCGACGACGCGGAACTGCAAAGAGTCTACGACTCCTATCCGATCGTCTGGAAAAACAAGGACGCCAGACCGAAGCTCTGTTTCATGGGCTGCCCGCACATGTCCCTGCAGCAGATCAAAAACTGGACGGATGTCATCGAAGAGAACCTGAAGAAGTACGGCAATCCGCAGGTCCTGATCCCGACCGTCTTCACAGCTGCACCGGCCGTCATCAAGGAATTCAGGAAGAGTGACTACTATCCGCGTCTGGAAAAGACCGGCATCATCCTCTCCTCGATCTGCCCGCTGATGTACATGAACAACCCGCTGTGCAAATCGATGCCTGTCATCACCTCATCCAACAAACTGAGGACCTACACGACCTCAAGATATTACACAGACGAAGAGATCGTTCTGCACTTATGCAAAGGAGGCAACTGAGATGAAACAGTTTAAAGGACGTGTCGTCACCCCGGGGACCTGCACCGCTCAGGCAGTCGTCTCCCATTACGGTTTCAATACCCTGGCTTCCATGCAGATGGCCCTGCAGTTCGGTGACAAGAAGACGAAGGTCACCGACCAGAACAATCCCGATCTCTATGGCAAGCCGATCGCCGGCAAAGCCCTCTGCCTTCCGCAGACCATAGGCTCCACCACCGGCGGACTGGTCCTCTTCTGCGCCTGCGAAATGAAAAGGAATCCCGCCTGCATGCTCTTCTCGAACCGCATCGACTCCCTGGCCTGTGCCGGAAGCGTCCTGGCCAGTGTCTGGTCCGAGACGAAGATGCCGGTCATCGATGAACTCGGCGATGAATTCCTCAATTATGTCAAAGACGGCGACAGGATCTCCATCGCTGAAGACGGGACCGTCACTGTCGAAAGATGATAAAAGGCCGATGCTCGGCCTTTTTCTTTACTTGCTTTCTTTGAACACTGTTGCCAGTGAAGCGATATCCTGCAGATCGGAAGGAACGATGATCTTCGTTGCCTGACCGTCTGCCATCTTTTCCGCTGCCTCCATGCTGCGGATCGACAGATATTCCTTGCTTGGAGCCGCATTGTTGACCATCTCGATCGCCTTGGCCTGGGCCTCCGCGACCGCACGGATCGCCTCCGCTTCACCCTGAGCGGTACGGATCCTTTCCTCTCTGACCGCATCGGCTCTCAGGATCGCCGATTCCTTTTCACCTTCTGCCCTGGTGATCGCGGACTGCTTCTCACCTTCAGCCTGAAGGATGACGGCTCTCTTTTCGCGCTCTGCCTTCATCTGCTTCTCCATCGCCTCCTGGATCGATTTAGGCGGCGTGATGTTCTGGACCTCGACACGGGTGATGTCGATGCCCCACTTGTTGGTCGCTTCATCCAGGACCTTGATCGTCTCGTTGTTGATCTTCTCTCTGGAAGTCAGCGTCTCATCCAGAGTCATGGAACCGATGATGTTACGCAAAGTCGTCGCACAGAGATTCTCGATCGCCGCGATCGGCCTTTCAACGCCATAGGTCAGAGCTTCCGGATCGATGACCTGGAAGTAGACGACGGAGTCGACATTCATCGTGACATTGTCCTTGGTGATGACTGACTGCGGCTCGAAATCCGCGACCTGTTCCTTCAGAGAGATCTTGCGAACGACCTTCTCCAAAATAGGCGTCTTCAGATGCAGGCCGGCATGCCAGGATGCGGCATATTTGCCAAGTCTCTCAATGACCCAGGCATTGCCCTGCGGAACGATACACAGACATGAGATGCTGATCGAAATGATGATCAGCAGCAAGACAAGTAAGATTATGAAACCTTTCATTTACAGATACCTCCAAATTAAATAACTGATATATCGATAGTTCCTGATGAACAGTTCGTAGATCTCAATGATCACAGCGATCAGAAGCACGGTCTTCAGATAACGGTCGCTCGGCAGCCTCTTGGCGAGGAAGATCCAGACGAAGATGCCCGGATTCAGCGCCAGGAAGAGGAGTATCGGCGCCAGGAAAGTCTCAGTCGGCAGAAAGACGTTGAACATGAACATCGCGACCACGGCGGCAATGTCGATGAAGAACCAGCCCGAAAGCTTCCCGTTGACGCGGGAAGTCTGCGCATCGCGCCTTAGATGCCTCCTGTGATGCTCTTCTGCCAGTTCTCTCACATCACAGTTCTCCTCGTGTTCCGCACGGACCTTCTTCCCCTCATCCAGATCCCAGGCAGAGATCCTGCTTTCTCTGGCTATCTCTCTGGCAAGCCAGTCATCATCGTTGAATTTCTGATTATCTTTTCTGATCATAAAACACCTGCTAGTAATAATTATATATCAGAGACGGGCTGGATATTCAAGCGACGATACGCTCTGCGATAGACGATCAGATAGGTCATCATATGCACCAGCATCGTCAGAGTCCAGCTCAAAGGATAGGAATAATAGAGGACTTCAATGCTGCGATGCGCCTTGAAATAGGTCGCGATCCACACGAGCCTGAAAGCGCAGGATCCAAGCAGTGAAGTGATCATCGGGAAGATCGAAGCGCCCATTCCCCTCAAAGCTCCCACGAAGACATCCATCATGCCGCAGATGAAGTACGGCTGACAGAAGATGGCGAGCTTGATCAGACCGGCTGCGATGACTTCCGCGTCATCCGAGTAGATATGCAGCAGCGGATCACCGAAGAAATAGACGGTATTGCCGATCGCGATCCCGAATGCCGCCACCAGACACAGACAGACGCCAAGTATCTTCAGACATCTCTTCACGTTTCCCGCACCCATGTTCTGGCTGGTGAAAGTCAGACACGTCTGATAGAAAGAATTCATGACCGTGTAGACGAAGTCGGCGATCGAACCGGCAGCGCCGTTGCCGGCCATGATGATCTTGCCGAAACTGTTGACGGAAGACTGTATCGCCACATTGCTGATGGCGAAGACCGTCGACTGAAGGCCGGCCGGAATGCCGACTTTCACGATCTCTAGCAGAGCTTCCTTATCGATGAAAAGCTTTTTCAGCTCCAGATGCGTGTAAGACTCGTCTTTTACCAGTGCCCTGATGACGATGAAAGCGGAAACGTAATTCGACAGGGCGGAAGCCAGACCGACGCCCGCCACATCCATCCTGAACACCGTCACAAAAAAGAGGTTCATCGTCGCATTGAGGAAACCGGCTATCGTCAGAGCGATCAGTGGCCTTCTGGTATCGCCTCTGGCTCTGAGTATCGCGCTGCAGAAGTTGTAAGTCATCGTCGCCGGCATTCCCAGGAAATAGACCCGCAGATAGAGCGTCGACAATGATATGACATCTTCCGGTGATCCCATCATCCTTAGGAAAGTCCCCGAAAAGATGATGCCTATGAACATCAGCACGACACCAAAGATCATGGCGATCATGACGGAAGTCTGCACGGCCTTATAGACACTCTCATACTCCCTCTTGCCGATGCGCCTGGCGACGCAGACGCTGGATCCCACGGACAGACCGATGAAAAGGTTCGTGATCAGGGAGATCAGAGAACCCGTTGAACTGACGGCCGCCATGGATGTGCTTCCCGAAAACTTGCCTACGACGATCATATCGATCGCATTGAAAAGCAGCTGCAGGATGCCGGAGATCATCAGCGGAACGGCAAACAAGAGGATATTGGACCAGAGGTTTCCCTCCAGCATGTCGACATTCTTTCTTCTCATCAAGACCATTATATTATGAGGTTTTTGATAAAAAAGAGCGAATTGAAATGTAAGCGTTACAAAATCAAAAACTCTTTCGGAAAAGAGTTTTTTTGCTTGTCTTCAATTGTTCTCCACCCTATATCACATCAGCTCGATGAGATTGCAGATGCCCAGATTGTAATTGTCCGGCAGACTCAACACGGACTGTAGCGTCTCTTCAATGACTTTGTATTTTTTCAGATAGCCTGTTGCAGCTCTTGAACCTGCGGATGTCAGTTTGATCGAAGAGTACCTTTCCTGTTCGATGTAATTGAGCGTTTTGAGAGATCTCAGCATCTTGTGCACGCTGGCACGGGAATAATTCATTTCTCTGGCAACATCAACGCTCTTGATGACGTGCTTTTCCTGGCTGAGTTTTTTGATCGTAAGTAAATACATGATTTGATTTCCTGTCAGTTTCATCTTCTCCACCACTTTCAAGGATATAAAATAGCTCTGTATCCATTTTCGATCCCGCTAG
>JAILBD010000126.1 GCA_024681275.1 Erysipelotrichaceae bacterium | reverse complement strand
AGCAAGGCAAAAGCAGCAAAGAATCCTTATTATCCTCTGACCGAGAAGACGGAGAATCTGAAAGATGTGAACTCTGACAGAAAAGATCTCAACGAGATCGCCACCAAGGCGGCGAAAGCTGTGTTCAAAGCCGATGTCTATAAAAACGGGTGGATCAATTCTACAGAGATCTTCGTTTCGAAACTGAGAGAAGAATTCATCAATTCCAACGGAGTCGATCATATCTCTGACAGATTCAGGATCGAGATCGAATGCATCCCGACCTGGTCGAACAGAAAAGAAGAATTCGAGCTTTACAAGTTCTACGAATCAAACAGGATCGATTACAGACAGATCACGGCCGAGATCGATGAGATCCTGAATCTTGCCAAAGCACGTTCAAACGCCAGGACTTTGAAAGATGTGAAAGTTCCGGAAGATCTGAATGTCCTGGTCAAGAACGACATGCTGGAACTTCTGGTCGAAAACTTTGCGATGGATCTGAATTACCGTTCTATCTTCATGCACGATAACCATTACAACAAAGGCGATCTCATTTCCAATAACAGGTTCGATCTGACCATGAAGCCTGTGATCGCTGGCTGTGCCGCTTCCAGAAGATTCGATTCCCATGGAACGGTCTTAAGATCAGTCAATCTGATCAAAGATGGGGTCGCAAAGAATACTTTCGGCGATATCCAGTTTGGCTACTACAACAATGAAAAGAAGATCAGCGGCAATCTGCCTGTTGCACAAGTGAAGGCAGAAGGCATCGATTACAGAAAAGAGCCGCATCTGATCATCGAGAACTTCTCCGCTCCGCAGCTGGAACCAGATTCCGGATATTGGGGCGGTGAAGTCAGGCTGGCAAGGTATTTCGATGGCAAAAAGTATGTCCCTCTGACCGGTTTCTCGATCTCAGGAAACATCTATGATGATATCAAAGATGTAAAGTTTTCAAAGGAAGAAAACATCACTGCCCGCTACAAAGGGCCTAAATATATGATCTTTAAGGGGCTGAAGATCAGCTGATAGAAGCATTTATATCGCCTGTTTATGAAAATAACAGGCGATATTTTCATTCTGATCTATTTTATGAGCTGAGAATAGCTGAAAACTTTCATTGTTTTGTTGAAAGGCAACATCCTTTTGTGTAAAATATTTGTATGTGGTTTTTTTAACGCCACAAATGAAGGGAGAATTTTAATGAAGAAATTATTCGCTTTATTGCTCGCTCTCCTGTTATTAGTCGGTTGTACTAATAATGGCGGTGGCAATGAACCTAGCGGAAATGCTGAAGTCACTAACCAGATCATTTATGGTTCAACGACCGAACTGAATGGTGACTTAGGCAATGCTTGGTGGGGCAACAACGCTTCTGACGCATTAGTCAGAGAACTGATCAACGATTACTCTGTTATCGTTTCTGATCAGGGTGGTGAGTTCGTTGAGAACAAGACCGTTACTTCTGGTGTTACTTCCGTTGAGAACGAAGATGGTACAAAGACTTTCACAGTCGGTATCAACCAGGGCCTTGTTTACAACAATGGCGAACCGATGACTGCAGCAGACTTCGTTGCTTATGCTCTGGTAGCTTACTCTCCAGCTCTTAAGGAAGCTGGTGGTAAGGTCAGCCCTGATACAGTAGTTGGTGCTCCTGAATATCAGTCTGGTGAGTCCAAGGTATTATCCGGTGTTCATCTCGTAGATGATTACACATACTCAATCACCATTTCTGCTGACTATCTGCCTTACTACTTTGATGCAACTTATGCCAGCTTATCTCCTCTGTATCTGCCGATGTATGCTTCTGCTCCGTTGACAGTCAAGGATGATGGCGAAGGTGCTTATCTCGATGGTGGTGAATTAGTTCCTAGTGAGCTCGATGCTTCAAGATCTATCTATCAGGGTAGAGTCTCTGCTGGTCCTTACCAGTTGGAAGATCTCGACTTAGGTACTTTAACAGCTACTTTAACGATCAACCCGAACTACAATGGCAACTTCGAAGGCCAGAAGCCTTCTGTTGAAAAGATCCTCGTTGTCAAGGCTGTTCAGGAAACAATGATGGACCAGCTCGAAACTGGCGCTATCGACTTCCTGTCAACTCTGACTGATGGTTCAGAAGTTAAGAGAGCTCTCGATATGGAAGAGACTGGCAACTTCAAGACTGTCCACTACGAGAGAAATGGTTACGGCGCTATCTTCTTCCAGTGCGACTTTGGTCCTACTCAGTTCGTGGAAGTCAGACATGCTGTTGCATATCTCTTAGACAGAAACGAATTCGCTAACACATTCTGCGAAGGTTACGGTTCAGTCGTTGATGGTCCTTACGGAC
This sequence comes from Erysipelotrichaceae bacterium, assembly GCA_024681275.1. The sequence goes on along the minus strand of JAILBD010000126.1, from coordinate 3,721 downwards.
TTGCTATGTGGATGTACAAGGAAGCTAAAGACGAATTAGCTGCTACTCTGAATTCTTACACTTATTCATTAGATTCAGCTGTTGAAGAGCTGAAAGCTGGTGGTTGGGTACTGAATGAAGATGGTTCTGATTATGTCGATGGTTCAGGCCTTGTTCGTTGGAAAGAAGTCACTCCTGAACAGGCTGGTGACTACCAGTTCAACGTTACACTCGCTGATGGCAGAATCTTAATGCCGTTACACATTGAATGGTCTTCTTCAGAAGGCAACTCTGTTTCTGAGCTCTTAGCAGTTATGCTTGCTAACGGTGATCAGACTAAGGAAGCCGGCATGGAGATCAACCAGAATATCATGGCATTCTCTGACCTCTTGAACTACTACTACCGTGATGCTTCTGAAGGCGCACAGTACGGTGTCAAGACTTATGGCATGTACAACCTTGCTACAAACTTCACTGCAGCTTATGACCAGTCATACTCATACACTGTAGATCCTGAACTGTTGGCTATGGGCTACAACACATTCTTCTCAGTTGACAACCCAGAACTCGACAAGTTATCAATGGATATGGTCTACGGCGTTGAAGCAGGCGACAACCAGGCTTATCTGGACATCTGGGTAAAATTCATCCAGGAATGGAACAGATACTTACCTGCAGTTCCTCTTTACTCGAATGTATACTATGATGTCATGAATGCTAAGATCAACAACTTAGAGTGCAACTCTCTGTTTGATTTCCAGCAGGCTGTTGTATACGCAACTATTGGTGAATAATAGTAAATAAAGAGCGTAATTCATTCTAGCAGGGTGCAATTCGCACCCTGCTATTTTATTTGTATTTGTCTGTTTGTGATGTATTTACTAACTAATATAATTTAGAATAAAATTGTATTGATTATTAAACACGATCACATCTGAAAGGAGTTTGACATGCTGAAATACGTACTAAAAAGAATCGGCTACATGGTCGTTGTATTCTTTGCAGTATCTTTTCTGATGTATTGTTTGTATAACCTTATCCCTCAGGATCCAGCCAGAATGGAACTCGAGCCTATGAAGTCTTCTATGAAGCCTGCTGAATATCAGGCTAGATATGAGGAACTGAGAAAAGAAATGGGCTTGGATGATCCTATCGTCATCAGATATGCACGCTGGATGGGCTTGACGAAAGATGTTAAGGGAAAGTTCAATGGTTTACTTGAAGGATATTTTGGTTATTCACGATACTTTAAAAAAGATATTGTTCAAGTTGTAAAAGATCCGATAAAGAATACCATCTTTATCAATATTTTCGCCACGATACTGGCGCTGGGTATAACCATTCCGCTTGGAATTTACTGCGCCGTACATAAAGGCGGAAAAGTTGATAACTTTACACAGGTCCTGACGATCGTCGGCTATTCGATCCCGACGTATATCATTGCCCTGGTCTTTATCTATGTTTTGGCTGTCATTCTGAGATGGTTCCCGGTCTCCGGCATGGGTACGCCTGGTGCCACCTATACAGGTATGAAGTTCTTCCTTGACAGGATGTACTATCTCTGTCTGCCTCTGATCGTCATGACTTTCGGCTCTCTGGGCGGCATGACCAGATACGTCAGAGCGGCTATGATCGATGCTTTGAGCATGGACCACATCAAGACGGCGCGTGCAAAAGGCGTTCATGAAAAGACCGTCATTTATTCTCACGCGTGGAGGAACGCTTTGTTACCGATCATCGGTATCGTCATTGGCTGGTTCCTGGGCATTTTCTCCGGATCAGTCATCATTGAGAATACCTTCGGTTTGAGCGGAATGGGCTCCTTATATATCAAAGGTCTGAACCAGCATGACTATGAACTGACTTTGGCGATCCAGATGTTTTATACTGTGATAAGCCTGGTCGGCGCTTTGATCACCGACCTCAGCTATGGTCTTGTTGATCCTCGTGTAAGGATCGATAAATAGAAAGGAGAATGAAGATGTCAGAAAAGAAAAAGACTTCTCTTTTGGAAAGACTGTTCGGAAACAGAAACAAAGAGATCGATATTCTGGTCGAAGAGCAGATTCAGTCTCCTTCAAAGATGATGCTGGATAACTTCCTGCATAATCGTCTGGGCATGACGGGCCTGATTGGTTTCCTCGTCATCCTTCTTATTGTCGTCATCGTTCCGATCTTCATGCCGATCAACCTCGGCGATTCGGACAACACACAGACAAACGTCTCGCCTGGCTTGAATCTTATGAAGTATCCTCAGGAGCTGGTAGGCAATGTGCAGGATATTTCCAACGGCGCTACATTCGGCGTAGGTGTCGATAAAGATGGCAATGTTTATACATGGGGACATACCAAGGTCTCAAAGATCCTGGATATCGCCAATATACCTTCAGATGTCAAAAGGGCAAAGATCAAGATGGTCGCCTCGGGCTATGACCATGTCGTGGCTGTAGATGACAAGAACAATCTCTATGTATGGGGCAATACCCGTCTTGGTCAGGATAATATTCCAAGTGAACTGGTCCCATCCAAGATCAGAGGCACAAAAGAGATCATCCAGCTGGAAGCGGGATATCAGATCTCAGGTGCTGTCACCGCGGATGGAGAGGCGTATCTCTGGGGCAACGAGAACATGTCTGACCTTTCTGTTCACAAGGAATATCAGGGTCACATCAAAAAACTCGCTATCACGACTTCTTATTACTGTCTCCTGCTGGATGATGGTTCTGTCGTGTATGGCGGCTATAAATCAAACGCGTTCAGTGAAGTACCTGCCACATTAAAGAGCGATGTCATCGATATTGCGGCCAGCTCTGATACGATGTGCGGTCTGAAAGAAGATGGCACGCTCGTGTTCTGGGGCAATGGTACGCACGGCGAAAACAGACCTCCTGAGATGAGCAGCAGGCCGGTGGAGATCTATGGCGGCAGATGGCATTATTCCGCATTGCTGGAAAACGGCGATGTCATCAGCTGGGGCAACAATTCCCACAAGGAATCGACTGTTCCGGAAAGCGTCAATAAGGCTGAGATCGAGACGATCTATTCCAGCTACTTCCAGAATTATGCCGTTACCAAAGATGGTCAGATCCTGACCTGGGGCTTGAAAGGTTATTTTTTAGGAACGGATAACCTGGGCAGAGACATTCTGACGAGGCTTGTCCACGGCGGCAAGACGACGATGACGGTCGGTGCTATTGCACAGGTCATTTCTCTGATCATCGGCGTCATTACCGGTGGCCTGGCTGGCTACTTCGGCGGCAGTGTCGATCTGATCATCATGCGTGTTGCTGAAGTCATCGGTTCACTTCCATTCCTGCCGTTTGCGTTATTGCTTTCAGCGATCATTGGATCAAGGATCGATGTACAGCTTCGTATGTATCTGATCATGGTCGTTTTAGGTCTGCTTTCCTGGACAGGTGTCTGCCGTCTCGTAAGGGCACAGATCCTGGCTGAAAGAGAAAAGGAATTCGTCCTTGCGGCTCAGGCCATGGGCGTCAAGGAAGGTGCGATCATCTTCAGACACATCCTGCCAAACGTCATGTCCATCCTGCTGGTCGATGCGACTTTAGGTTTTGCGACATGTATGCTGACGGAGTCTTCGTTGAGCTATCTTGGCTTTGGTATCTCTCCACCAACACCGACCTGGGGCAATATGCTGACAGGTGCGAATAACTCCATCGTCATCCAGCAGTACTGGTGGCAGTGGGTCTTTGTTTCGATCATTTTCGGTATCTGTACGATC
>JAILBD010000093.1 GCA_024681275.1 Erysipelotrichaceae bacterium | reverse complement strand
CTGCATCAGTACAGCGATGCCCTCTTTTTCGATGCGAAAAGAGACAGGGTCTTCGCTTTTACCGGACTCAGGTATCACGCGCCGGTCTGTACGCATCTGATCAACGATCCGCAAATCTACACGTATCTCAAGGATATCGATGGGGACATCCTCTTTGATGAGGATCTGGGCCTCTATTATAACGGCAGGTTCCATTCCATCGACGGCCCCCTCAAAGAACGTTTCCAGGTGATCTTGGACAGGATCTATTCCTCTCCGGGAACGCTGAACGATAAAGGCGAGCTGTGCATCGACCTGAAGAGCTACCATATCGGCTCCCACTACGGTGTCAACCTCCTTTTAGGAGAGCGCAGCGAATATGCCGACTGTTTGCAGTCGACGCCTAAATCCGTGCTTGATGAATTCGGAAGAGGCTCATTCAGAGGAAAACAGGAGAAACAGGTCCTTGCGACCAGGTATGTCCTCTCTCCCGACGAGAACGGCGAACCGGTCAACAGGCAGTTCTATATCACGGAAAACGGGAAACAGATCTTCTACTCCCTGGATGTCAGACACAACGTCAAAGAGGCATACTGCCTGCATTCCCAGAACAGGACGATCATCACCTACGAGACAAAAGACGGCCTCAGGATCGTCAGGACGATCTTCCTGCTTCCCCAGGAGGAAGGCATGCCGTCAGCCGTCGAGGCGCAGAGGATCGAGATCTTCAACCTCAAAGAAACGCCAAGAGATCTTCGCATCATCGTCACCGGTATGTTTGGCATCACCGATCCGGGCACTCTGGCCGGAGATATCGTCTATGCCAATGTCGTCGTGGAAAGTGAACTCTATTATCATCAGGGCAGACCTGTCGCCATGACCGCTCACCATCAGCCGAAAGCCTGCGACAGCGAAAAACGCTTCGCCATGTTGCTGCAGGATGGATATCCATTTGATGAATACTGTTCCAGTCTCTATGACTTCATCGGATCCGGGACTCTCGAAGAACCGGAGATGATCTCCCGTTTGAGCAACACGCATTCACGAAGACAGGCCGCCTTCTTTGCGATGGCAAGATCCTTTGAACTCAAAGACAAGACGACCATCGACTGTTTTGTCGGCATGGACGACAAAGAGCCGGATGTCAGAAAACAGTTCGATGAGGATCTTCATCATCTGTATGAAAAATACAGCGATCCGAAAAATCTTCATGAGACCTATGAGAAGATGATCGAAGAGAATGAACGCTACTTTTCTTTCATACAGGCAAGCGGAAACGACAGTCTTGCCGACTCCTACCTCAATGGAAACCTTCCATTTCAGGTCCTCTATCAGACCTTCGTCTCCCGCTCCTTTGCCTGGACACAGAAGTCCTACAGAGAGACCGGCTTCAGAGAGATTCAGGACATCTTCGCTTCCATGTACTATATGCACGTTGCAGGAAAAGATGAACTGATCAGAAGGCTGCTCAGATCCTGGGCGGAAAACGTCTTCGCCTTTGGCTATGCCTATCACAATTTCACATCCAGAGGCAAGGAAGCCGGCATGTGCTCGGATGACCAGCTTTGGCTGATCCAGGCGGTCTACCGCTATGTCATGCTGACGGATGACCTCGATTTCCTGAAGGAAGAGATGAAGATCGCCGGATCAGATAAAACAAGACCACTGTACGAAACGCTGAAAGCGATTATCACCTATTCCGGAAAGATCTCGATCGGAAAACACGGTCTTCCACTACTGGATACCGCCGACTGGAACGACTGCCTCAGACTTGACAAGGAAGTCTTATGGGGTCCGCAGAAAGAAGAAGCCTATTTCAGACAGCTGAAAGAAAAAGGACAGGACTTTGGTGTTGCTTTCGAGAATGAACAGTCCGAATCCGTCATGAACGCCTGTCTGCTCAAGATCGCGGCTGACGAAGTCTGCGAAATGGCTGAAAAGCTTGGACTTGAAGACCTGATCTGTTTGTCCAGAGAGATCTCGGAAAGAGTACATGCATCCGTATATGAAAACGCCTGGAAAAAGGACTATTATGCCCGCTGTCTGATCAACGATGACAGAGGATACACTTACCTGGGTTCGACCGGGGATGGCCTATCTCTTGATGAAAACATCGACGGGACCTATTATCTCAACGGCTTCTCCTGGCCATTATTGGCGGATATCGCCGATGAAAGACAGATCAGGATGATGCTGGATATCATTGAAAGATACCTCAAGACCGATGCCGGACTCAAGCTGGTCACGCCTGTCGATTACGACAAGCTGGGCATCACGACCGGATCATCCTTCTACTTCCCGGGTGACAGGGAGAATGGCGGCGTCTTCAAACACGCGGCCATGATGTGCACGGTCGCCTGTCTGAAAAAAGCCAAGACCGTCAAAGACGAGGACCTCACCAAGCGTCTGAAAGATCTGGCCTTCTTCATGATCTCCAAGACACTTCCATACAAGACACTGGAAGATCCTTATGTCCTGAAAGGCAATCCGCGCTTCTGTACCCAATACAACAATTCCGAGACCGGGGAAGGCATTGGTCCTATCCTGTCCGGAACGGCATCATGGCTCACTCTGGCCTATTATGAGATCCTGGGCATCAGGATCTCAGGAGACATCTTCTGCATCGATCCGATCATCGACAGCGACCGATATCACTACACATTGAATCTTGCCGATACCTGTATCGACGTGACGATACGGAAAGAAAACGGTCACAGGGTCGATCCGTCCAGCAGATTCGTTTTCGATGGACGGGAAAGCGATCAGAAGATCAGACTGCCTCACGATAAAATGAAACATCAGCTGGAGGTCATCCTATGAAAAAGATCATATCGCTATTCATCTGTCTGCTGCTTCTTAGTTCCTGTGCCTCTTCTCAAAAAGAGTCATTTGATGGCAAAGACAGACCTTCTTCCAGAGGTGCCTTGCAGGTCATAGATGGAAAACTCTGCGGCGAAGACGGAAGACCAGTCATGCTCAGAGGGATCTCGAATTACGGCATCTCCGTATCAGAAAGATACATCAAAGACGAGACCTTCCATGACATCGCCCATGTGATGGGTGTGAATGTTTTCAGATTTGCCCTATACACTTACGGTGTTGGTTCCTTCGGTTACTGCACAGGAGGAAACAGAGAAAAACTCACTCAGCTGGTCATGGACGGTGTCGATTATTGCGAAAACAACGATATCTACGCTATCATCGACTGGCACATCCTCTCAGATGGCGATCCAAACAAATATATCAGCAAAGCAGAAGAGTTCTTTGATGAAGTATCAAAAAGATGCAAAGACAAGAAAAATGTCCTTTATGAGATCTGCAACGAACCAAACAAGGTCGAATGGCAGCAGGTCAAGAACTATGCGAACGTCATCATTCCTATTATCAGAAACAACGATCCGGATTCCGTGATCATCGTCGGCACACCGGACTGGTCATCCCGGGTGGATATTGCAGCTCAGGATCCCTTGGACTATCCAAATCTTCTGTATTCTCTTCATTTCTATTCCGCATCCCACAAGCAGGAATCGCGGGATAATGTGAAAAAAGCGATCGAAAAAGGCCTGCCGATCTTTGTAAGCGAGTATGGAGTCACAGCTTCCACCGGTGATTTCCCTTATGATCTGGACAGTGCAGATCTCTGGATAGATTTTCTGGAAGAAAACGGCATCAGTCATGTCATGTGGAATTTTTCAACGGTCAAGGAATCTTCGGCCGCTCTGAGAAACGACTGTCTCAAGACGAATGGATTTGAATATGATGATTTCTCAACTTCCGGTCAATGGCTGATTGATATGATAGCAGAAAGAAGCAAAAAATGATGATGTCCTAGGACATCATCATTTTTGAATCCAGACCGAATTCACTGCTCAGAAACTGTGATTCGTATAATTTCTTGTAGATCCCGTTTTCCTTTTGGATCAGTTCATCATGGGTACCCTTCTCCTTGATCTTTCCATTGGCGACGACCAGGATCTCATCGGCGTTCTTGATCGTGGAAAGCCTGTGGGCGACGACGATGGTCGTCCTGCCCTTTTTCAGGTTGTTCAAAGCTTCCTGGATCAGAGCCTCCGTCGCATTGTCCAGAGCGCTCGTCGCTTCATCCAGGATGAGGATGGACGGATTCTTCAGGAAGACACGGGCGATCGAGAGACGCTGTTTCTGGCCGCCGGAAAGACGGATGCCTCGTTCACCTATCTCAGTGTTGAAGCCTTCAGGCAGGGACATGATGTAATCATAGATGTTGGCCTTTCTGGCTGCATCGATGATCTCATCTTCTGTCGCGTCCTTCTTGCCATAAGCGATATTGTCAGCAAAGGAACCCGAGAATAGGAAGACATCCTGCTGAACGATACCGATGTTTTCCCTGAGAGAATCCATCGTGATATCTTCGATATCCGACCCGTCGATCGTGATCTTTCCATTGTCCGGATGATAGAACTTCGGAAGCAGATGACAG
>JAILBD010000081.1 GCA_024681275.1 Erysipelotrichaceae bacterium | reverse complement strand
ATTTATGGGAAAAACAGGAAGAACAAACAACAGATATTCCCCTGAGTTCAAGAAGGATGCAGTGGAAAGGTATCTGAGCGGAGAACTCGGCGGGATGACTGCTGCTGTAAGAAAACTGGGATTAAGAAATCACAGGCAGCTGGGCAACTGGATCAAACTCTATAAGGAAGATCCCAAGCTGCTTGAAGAAGACCGCAGAGGAAAGGCTTCCGCAAAAGACGGCGTCAAAAAAGGAAGGCCCAAGAAAGTCAAGATTGATGAGCTTGATAAGGATGAACAGATCGAATATCTCAAGATGGAGAATGCCATACTAAAAAAAGCGAAGGCTCTCCGTCAAAACTACGGAGAGCACTAAGGTATATGATCATCTATGATCTAAAGGAGGATTATCCGATCAAAAGACTCTGCAAGTATCTGAATGTATCTTCTTCCGGATACTACAGATGGCTCAAAGCCGGAAGACCGATCCGATACAATTTCGATGAGAAACTGGCCGATATGATCGAAGAGATCTTCTATGAGACCTATAAAGGCTACAGGTTCATCAGAGATGAGATCATCAGAAGATATGGGATCATCTATAATGATAAGACCATCTATAAATACATGAAGATATTAGGTCTGTCTTCACCGATCAGGAAGAAGAAGTATCACTGCTGCACAAAGGCAGATCCAAATGAAAAAGCGAGGATCGTCTGCAATAACTTCCTCGCCCGTAACTTCTCTGCTTCACGCCCTTTCCAAAAGCTTGTGACAGATGTCAGTTACATTTACAGTCAAGAAGGCCGAATGTATCTTTCCGTTATCAAGGACCTCTATGACAATTCCATTATAGCCTATCAGATCTCACCATTTAACGATCTGAAGCTGGTGATGGACAATCTTATCAAAGCGATCGGTGAAGACTGGGATCCGACAAGGGAGTGTATCCTTCATTCCGACCAGGGTTTCCAGTATACCAATATCGAATATATCCGCTATCTGGATGAAAGAGGCATCACCATCTCCCATTCCAGGAAAGCCAACTGCTATGACAATGCGTGCTGTGAAAACTTCTTTGGCCATCTCAAATCAGAGAAGCTTGAACTCTTCGATATCCCGAAGGCCAATAAAGAACTGATCAGAATGGTTGAAGAATACATTCACTTCTACAACTATGACAGACCTCAGAGAAAACTAAAAGGTATGACTCCCATGGAATACAGGGGGTCATACCTGAACAGCTATTAACGGAGCTTTTTAATGAACCGTCCTTTTTGAATGGGGCGGTTCAGCAAGGAGAGCTTTTCTTATACCCTATCGTATATCTGATCCAGTTTTTCTCTCAGATACTTCTTCGTATCCTCATCGCAGAACGCACCATCCAAAGCGTTATAGGTGCATCTGATCAGTTCTTCTTCCGATACCCCGATCATCTTCAGCTGCATGTGTTCATTGACCATGTTGGATTTGGCGAAGATCATGTTGTCGGTATTGACCGTCACCTTCAGGCCCCTTTCGATCATCGTTCTGATCGGATGGATCGAATAATTGCCATGCCGCTTGATGTTGGAAGATACACAGACTTCGATCGGGATCTGTGACTGCCTTAAAGCTTCGATATATCTTTCATCCTGTATGCAGTTGATGCCGTGTCCGATCCTGTTTGGCTTCATCGCCAGTGCGTCAAGGATGTGTTCGCCCATCCCCATCTCGCCGCAGTGGATCGTGTACGGGATCCCTTCTTCCCTGGCGATCTCAAAGAGATAGGCGTAATCGTTAAACTCGCAGTTGTTTTCAAAACCGGCCAGATCCAGACCGACAAGGCCCTTCCCCAGCATCTGTTTGGAAACGCGGATCGTTTCCCGGTTTTCTGCATCATTGAAAGCAGCGGAATCTCCCTTGTGCATCATACAGTTGATGATGCCGATCCTGATCGGGAATTCCTTCATAGCCCGATCCGCACCATCGATGACTGCCTTCAGCGCATCCAGCTGGCTCAGTCCTTTCTTGCAATGCTGTTGCGAAGCAAAGCGTATCTCCGCATAGATCAGACCCAGATCATCCAATCTCTTGCAGAGATCATATGTTGCATAGGAAAGTTCCTCAAATTCCTGCAGGACGTCGCAGACCAGTTCGAATTTCTTGATCGATTCTGCGGAATGGACGATATTGTTCCTGCCATATAAGATCTCATAGAACTCTTCAAAAGTCGTTCCTTCAGCAATGATCCCTTTGTTCAGTGCCTCTTCATATGCCCATCTGATATTCAGTGATCCATCCAGATGGAGATGGAGTTCGATCTTTGCGCTCTTCATATCATTTGATCCTGTAGAGTCTGGAGTATTTTTCCTTCAGATAGTCGATGTAGTAATGAGGGTCGAATCCTTCACCGGTTGCCTTCTTCAGGATCTCCTCCATCGTATAGAGATTTCCATAACGCTGAACGTTCTTCTTCAGATAATCCGTGATCTTCTTAAACTGGCCTTTCTCCAATATAGCATCGATATCAAGATCCTTTTCCATCTTGTGAAGCAGCTGTGCACCGATCGCGGAACCCAGGGCGTATGTCGGGAAGTAACCGAACATTGCACTGCCCCAGTGCATATCCTGCAGGATGCCATCAGAGACCTTTTCAGCTTTGATGCCTAAATATTTCTGGTATTTTTCATCCCACACTTTATCCAGATCTTCAAGAGGCTGTTTTCCAGAGAAGATATCCTTTTCAAGCTCATAACGGATGAGGATGTGGATCGGATAAGTCAGTTCATCCGATTCCGTTCTGACCAGGGTGCACTGTGATTTATTGACCGCCATAACAAACTGATCCAGGCTTACATCCTTTAGGTTTTCAGGGAAGTACTTCTGAAGTTTAGGATAAAGCATCTTGAAGAAGAACTTCCTTCTGCCCAGATAGTTTTCAAAGAAACGGCTCTGTGATTCGTGCATGCCGGAAGACATGTCTCTTAAGAAGAGGAGATCATCGAATTTCGGATCGGTCTGGTGTTCATAGAAAGCGTGGCCGCACTCGTGAATGATCGAGTAGATCGCAGCGGAGATGTTGTGTTCTTCATAGGAAGTGGTGACACGGACATCATTGCGTGAGAAGCCGCTGGTGAACGGGTGTTCAGTAATGCCCATATAGCCCCAGGAAGGAGAATACCCCAGGTAATCCATGACATCCTTCATGAATTTCGCCTGGATCTCAGCAGGATAGTACTTGTAAAGGAAGGAATCATCGATCATATCCTTTTTCTTATCGACTTTTCTGATCAGAGGAAGGAGTTCCTTCCTGATCAAAGCAAAGAACTGATCGTATTTCTTTCGATCCATGCCCTCTTCATAATCGTCCAAAAGAAGATCATAAGCATTCTTCTTTGGATCGCGTTTCTTCTGACGGATCTTTGTCAGTTCGATCAGATTCCTCAGTTCACCTTCAAAGAGCGAATAGTCATTCTTCATCTTGGCTTCAAGCCAGGCATCTGAACTCTTCATGCGGGCAAGAGAATACTCCATCATCTCTTCTTTCGTGAACTTGACGATCTCCTCGACCGACTTCTTTGCCAGAGCGATCTCCCTGTTCATGACTTCCCCAAGATCCTGTTTTGAAAGATAGAGGATCGTTTCGATGAATTTCGGATCATTCTGAAGCGTAAAGGCCTCACCGCCGATGATCGACAACATCCGGTTGCGATATTCATTACCGTCTTTCGGCGCGATCGTCATCCGGTCGTAAGATGCGGTCGACAGGACCAGCTGATAAGCTTTGATCTTCATGATATGCTGCTTGTAGAACTGCAATGCTTCTTTCTTATTCATTTATTCATCCTTTCCCTAAAAAATATGGTGCTGAAAAGCACCATATCCTATTCATCTTTTTTGAGTATCTCTTCGATGCGGTCCGCTTTATCCAGCGTATCATCCACGATAAACGTCAGATCAGGGATCTTGCGAATCTTGATGCGCTTGGACAGTTCGTGTTTGATCAGACCCTTCGATCTTCTCAAGACTGCCAGTCCGTCACGTTTCATATAGTTCTTGCCTAAAAAGGAAACGTAGACCTTGGCCGTATTGAGATCCGGTGCTACATCCACTTCCGTGACTGTCGGAAAACCGAGTTTAGGATCATTGATCTCTCTGGAGATGATCATCGAGATCTCTCTGAGCAGGATCGAATCGATCTTATCCGTTCTGGCCATCAGCCCTGTTTGACCTCCTGGTCGACATAACCTTCGATGATATCCAGTTCCTTGATATCGTTGAAGTTCTCGATCGTCATACCGCACTCATAGCCTTCGGCGACTTCCTTGACGTCGTTCTCGAACCTTCTCAGTGAACCGAGCTTTCCTGTATAGATGACGATACCATCACGGATCAGTCGGATCTTGCAGTCTCTGACGATCTTTCCTTCCGTGATCATGCAGCCGGCGATCGTGCCGATCTTGGAGACCTTGTAGGTCTTTCTGACTTCAGCTTGACCGATGACGACTTCCTCGTATACCGGTGCCAGCATGCCCTTCATAGCGGCTTCCATCTCTTCAACGGCCTTGTAGATGATGTTGTGCAGTCTGATCTCAACGCCCTCATCCTGAGCCTTCTTTCTGACATTGGCATCCGGACGCACGTTGAAACCGTAGATCACGGCATGCGAAACGGAAGCCAGGATGACATCCGACTCGTTGATCGTACCGGCAGCCCTTCTGATGACATTGACCTTGACACCATCGACATCGATCTTGGACAGGGAGGAAGCGACAGCTTCCGCCGTGCCTGTGACATCCGATTTGACAATGACCGGGATCTCCTGGATATCACCGGCGTCGATCTGGGATTTCAGATCATCCAGTGTCATCGCAACGGAAGCGTTACGATCCTTTTCCAGTTTCGCTCTCGCGCGCGCCTGAGCGACCGCTCTGGCATCCTTGTCATCTTCAAATACTTTGAAGTTATCTCCGGCGATCGGGACATCGTTGAGGCCGATGATCTCGACCGGTGTTCCCGGCAGAGCTTCGGTGATCTCTTTGCCCATATCATTGGTCATCTTACGGATCTTGCCATATGCTGTACCGACAACGACGGAATCAGACTGTCTGAGGGTACCATTCTGCACCAGCAGTGTAGAAACAGGGCCTCTGCCCTTATCCAGTTTGGCTTCGATGACCGTACCGGTCGCAAGCTTCTTCGGATTGGCCTTGAGGTCTCTGACTTCTGCGACGACCAGGATCGTCTCGAGGATATCCTGAACGCCCATGCCGGTCTTGGCGGAACATTCGACATAGATCGTGTCGCCGCCCCATTCTTCCGGCATCAGGTCCATCTCGGACAACGCATTCTTGACCTTGTCCGGATTGGCACCCGGCTTATCCATCTTGTTGACAGCGACGATGATCGGAACACCAGCCGCTTTGGCATGGTCGACCGCTTCGATCGTCTGAGGCATGACGCCATCATCCGCCGCAACGACGATGATCGCGATATCCGTGACGCTGGCACCTCTGGCTCTCATCGCTGTAAAAGCCTCGTGACCAGGCGTATCCAGGAAAGTGACCATCTTGTCATTGACCTTGACCTGATAGGCACCGATGTGCTGCGTGATGCCGCCGAACTCGCCCTCGACGACTCTGGAATTGCGGATATAGTCCAGCAGCGTCGTCTTACCATGGTCGACATGGCCCATGATCGTGACGATAGGCGCTCTTTCCACCAGATCTGCAGGATCATCCTCTTCCGTATCCAGAAGCGTCTCATCTTCCTGCGGTTCTTCTTTCGTAACATCGACACCGAATTCCATACAGACCAGTTCAACGTTCTCATCATCGAGTGCCGAGTTGATCGTTACCATCTTACCCAGCATAAAGAGGATCTTGATGATCTCACCTGAATTCTTCTTCAGCTTATTGGCCAGATCACCGACAGTGATCCCTTCCTGATAAGTGATCATTTTCACCTTTTCATCATTCTTTCTTTCGAATGTCTGATTACCTCTAGGTTTCTTATTCAGATGTTTTTTATATGTCTGTTTCGCCATGGCAACCTCCTTCTTCTTACTTCTTATCTTTTAACAATGCTTTCGCAAAGCCATCATCGATGATCCCGATCACCTTGACGTTATTCCGGCCCAGGGCAGCGGAGAGCTGCTGGCCGTCATAATCATCGATGTGTTCGATCTCATAGTAATGGCATTTCTTTTCATAGCGTTCCCGGCTCTTGACCGAGATATCGGAAGCGAGAAAGATCAGTTTCACCCTTCCGATCCTGTTCAATACTTCTTCACCAAGTACGGCCTTTTTGGCTCTGTAAGCCAGACCGAGCGTACTCAATGTCTTATCCATTGATCACCCTGGAGATCTCTTCGTAGACCTCCTCCGGGATCTCTGTTTCCAGAGCTCTGGCAAGGACTTTCTTCTTTCTGGCGATCTCAAGGGCTTCATTGCTGCGGGAGAGATAGGCTCCCTTGCCGTTGAGTTTTCCCGTCAGATCGACCTTGACTTCTCCTTCAGGAGTCCGCACAATACGCAAAAGCTCCTTTTTCGGAAAAGACTCGTTGGTAGCCAGGCATCTGCGCATTGGGATCTTCTTCATTTAGTCCTCCTCGTAGTAGTCCTCGTATTCATCGAAGTCGATGTCATCATCGTTGATCCATGAATTCTCTTCTTCCATGGCCTCGTAAGCTTCGATCTCCTCGAGTTCTTCTTCGGTATAGACTGGCTTGAACTTCTCGTCGTATTCCTTCTTTTCCAGATCTTCAGCTCTTACACGGCGATCCTCATCATCCTTCTTCTTACGTCTCCTGGTCTCAGGCTTGCTTTCTTCCTTGCGGGATGCATCGGCAAACTCTTCGAACTTGGACTTGTATTCCGTCTTCGGCGTGAGAGGCTTCCTCGGTTCCTTCTTGGCTTTCTTGACCGGAGCAGCTTCTTCCTTGACTTCCTCTTTGACTTCTTCCTTAGCCTCTTCTTTGACTTCTTCAGCAGTCTCAGGAACTGTTTCTTCTTCCTTGACTTCTTCTACAGCTTCTTTCTTTGGCTCTTCGACTACGTTAGAGAGATTCTCGCTAGGAATGTTGACGATCTCTTCGACCTTGCCCTCATCCATTTCCTCAATGGTCGTCTCATCGAATCCGGTATCCTGAGCAGCCAGTTCTTCTTCGAACTCAGCCTTGCGTCTTGCAGCTTCTTCCTGGAGTTCGAGGAACTTCTTCTGTTCTCTTTCCTTGATGATCCTGATCTGATCAGCCTTGAAGGAAACGACTTCTGACGGAACATCGATACCGAGCTCTTCGATCTCGCTCTCCGTCTTGATGTCGATCTTGCGGTTGGTCAGCTTGACAGCCAGTTTGGCATTCTTGCCGCGCTTGCCGATGGCAACAGAGAGCTTGTCATCATCGACGACGACGACCAGTGGCCTCTTGTTGTACTTCTCAGCTTCTTCGATCGCTTCCGGAGTCAGGTTCGGATCGGTCAGTTCGTTGGCATAGAAACATGCCTTGACTTCAGCCGGAGCCAGCGCGTTCTTGACCAGTTCGCCGATATCATCGTTCCATTCAAAGACATCGACTTTCTCGCCTTTGATCTCGCCGATGACGGCCTGAACACGTGTACCTCTTGGTCCGATGCAGGCGCCGATCGCATCGACATCATCATTCTTAGAATAAACGGCCATCTTGGTCCTCTCGCCGGCGTCTCTGGCGATCGCCTTGATCTCGACAAGACCCTGTGCGATCTCAGGTACTTCCTTTTCGAAGAGGCGCTTGACGAACATCGCATCCGCTCTGCTCAGCACGACCTGCGAGCCTTTGGAGTTCTTGGAAACTTCCTTGATGATGCATCTGATAGACTGCCCCTCGCGATAGGTCTCACCCGGGATCTGTTCGGATTTCAGCAGGATACCGATGGTATTCTTGATATCGACAAGGATGAATTTCTCTTCGATCGTCTTGATTATGCCGGAAATAAGGTCGAATTCTTTATCTTTGTACTCATCATAGACACGCTGCTTCTCGTATTCCTTGATACGCTGCTTCAGCATCTGCTTGGCGACGTTGATGGAAGTACGTCCGATCTCGTTGAAATCGACTTCCTCTTCGATGATGTCTCCCACCTTGGCATCCGGATTGATCTTGATCGCTTCCGAATAAAGGATATCCAGGGTCTCATCAAAAGTCTCAGTCTCATCGTCAACGACGATCAGCTGATGATATACATGCATCTCATTCTTTTCGATGACGACTCTCACCATGGCCTCCGGCGCATCGATGTGCTTCTGGTAGGTCTTGGCGATGGCTTCCTTCAGCGTCTCGAGGATGAATTCAGGATCGACTTTCCTGTCTTCCTCGAAGAGTCTCATTCCATCGATAAAGTTCTTGTTTTTAAGACTAATGCCACTCATAAATCATTCTCCTTATCAAAATTTAACGGCATAACGCGCTTTTTTCGTTTTGGCATATTCGACGCTGACATCCTTCTCTCTGGTCTTATCTTTGACCTTGAGATCCATGACACCGTCCTTATAAGAACTCAAAGTTCCGTAATATTCATTTTCTTTGGTCTTGACATAGATATATTCCCCTATGGCAGCCTTCAGTTCATCTTCGTTGCGGATCGGCCTTTCGGCGCCGACGTTTGAAACATCCAGAAAATAGCTGTCAGGCAGTTCATCTTCATATCTGTCAAGCAATTCAGAGATCTCGCCGGATACCGTTTCCAGTTCATCCAGGCCGAGTTCCTCATCCAGCAGGACTTCCAGTGTCTGATCTTTCTTGTGATAGTTCACTTCAAAGAGCCTCAAGCCCTTCTTTTCCAGGAGTTCAGATATGATCCCTGCGATTTTTTCCTTATCCATAATCCTCCAAAATAATAATTAAGGAGCGATCACTCGCTCCTAATACATGCATATGATACTCTATTTTTCCTTTATTTTCAAGGAAAATCGGTTTTTACACCTGATATTCGCCTTTCCTGGCCTTACCCAGTATCGCCAGCACCAGTTCCACGACTTTCTCGCCCTCTTCCTTGCACCAGAACTCGTGGACACCATGGAAATTCTGTCCGCCGGTCCCCAGATTCGGACATAAAACGCCGTTCCAGGTCAAAGCTGCCCCATCGGTACCGCCTCTGATGGCGACCTCATGATAATCCAGACCGACTTCTTTCATAGCATCCTTGACCAGCTCAAGGACACCTTCGTGGCCAAGGAACTTCTCTTTCATATTGCGATAGGAATCTCTCAGATTCAAAGTGACCACATCGTAGCCGTACTTCTCGTTCAGGGTGTTCCTGGCGATCTCGAAGTCATGTTTCTGCTTCTGCAGAAGATCGATATCGTGATTCCTCAGGATGTACTGCATATGGGCTTCTCCGACTTCTCCCTTCAGACCGAGAAGCAGATTGAATCCCTCATAGCCTTCCGTCTTCCAGGGCACAGCATCCGGATCCAACAGGCTCTGGAACTCGTGTGCCACCTGCAAGGCGTTGACCATCTTGTCCTTGGCCGTTCCCGGATGGACCGAGATCCCTTTGATGTCGACCGTTGCACTGGCGGCATTGAAGTTCTCGTATTCGATGTTCTCCGGCTTGTCGCCATCCAGCGTATAGGCGAAATCGACCTTGAAATAGTCGTAGTTGAAATGGGATGTCCCTCCGCCGATCTCTTCATCCGGAGAGAAGCAGACATAGACAGGTCCATGTTTGATCTCAGGGTCTTTGATCAGCGTCTCCAGCACTTCCATGATGGC
>JAILBD010000046.1 GCA_024681275.1 Erysipelotrichaceae bacterium | reverse complement strand
GGATACATAGTCGTCTCCCAGGATGGTCAGAGCATCGTGGATGTACTTTCTGGTCTGTTCGATGGTGACCTCAGGATCGTATTCACTGTCCAAAGGCAGCTTGAGATCGGCGAAGGTCATCCTGTCGAGGTGGTGCATCGCCTTGAGCGCTCTGGCATACTTGCGCATGATCGGACTCAGATCACTGGTGATCATGTCGATCTGCCTGTCGTACATCTCCCTCGTCACTTTCTGATAGAAGAGATCCATGTCGATCGCAGAGTCGAAACCTCTGATCTGCGCCATCTGCTTCTCTTTCAGACAGTAGGCGTCGTAGCAGGCTGCCGTGACGTTCTCGTACTGTTTCAGTTTGGCAGAGAAGGCTTTGAAAGCAGCCCTGCGGACGGCGGTGTCCGTGACATACTCGTAATCATCTTCAAAGAGACTGTATCCGAGCGGATACTTCTTTCCGTTGACTTCGAAATCATCAAAGCGCATGTCAGCCAGTTTGGCTTTCTGGTAGATGTCGTAGGAAGCGTCGAGCGTGCGTTCGAGCTTGCTTAAGATCTTTTCGCTTTCCGGAGAGAGCTGATGTGCCTTGTTCCTCAGGATGTCTCTCAGATAGTTGGCACTGCCTTCGGCTTTCCCGATCGCCTCATTCAGGACCTTCTCGTCACACTGCGAGAGTTCACTGTCGATGAAGGAGAGTTTTGCGGAACAGTCGGTATAGAGGCTGCCCATCAAACTGGCTCTTCTTTCGGCTTCACTGTCATAGGTATCGACGGATACCGGAAGGGACGCGTAGGCTCCAAGATGATCGGTGACGATCAGGTATTCCTCGTATTTTTTCAGACAGGAAACGATCGCATCGCTGTCGTTCAGTTTTCCCTGATAGGCAGCCACTTCATCGCAGAGGGTCTGCATCCTGACCTTGTCTTTTTCATATTCTTCCTCGTTGGGATAGATCAGGCTCATATCCCAGGTCAGTTCAACGGGGACTTCTTTTCTTTCCATCAGTTTCATTTTCTATTCTCCTTTATTCATTGCTTTGTTCAGTGCCAGCATGATCGACAGCTTGCCATATTCAAGGGACATGCCGCCCTGCATATGGAGGGTGTAAGGCGGAATGACCGGGGCATCGGCACTGAGTTCTATCGTCGAACCCTGAACGAAGGCGCCGCAGGCCATGACTTCATCGAAAGGGTAGCCGGGCATCGGTGCCGGCAGGACCTTGACGAAGGAGTCGATCGGAGAGGACTCCTGTATGCCCTGGGTGAATCTGACCAGGCTTTCTTCGTTGCCGAGTTCAACAGTCTGTATGATATCGGTCCTTTCTTCATCGAAGCGCGGAGAAACGACATATCCGAGCTTCTCTATCATGTAGGCAGAGAAGACGGCTGTCTTCATCGCTTCCTTGACGGCTTTCGGCGCCAGGAAGATGCCTTTGAAGAAGGAATTGTTCTGGTTGAAGTTGGCTCCCTGTTCCTTGCCCAGGCCCGGAGCCGTGAGTCTGTCCGCGACCATGGCGATCAGATCGGCTCTGCCGGCCACATATCCGCCGGAAGAGGCGATGCCGCCACCGAGATTTTTCATCAGCGATCCGGCCAGGATGTCGGCACCGACATGGCCTGGTTCCCTGTCTTCGACGAGTTCCCCGTAGCAGTTGTCGACCATGATAATGACATCCCTGTTGACCTCTCTGATCTTTCTGATGAGGACTTCGATCTGTTCGATCGTCAGGGATGGTCTGTGCGAGTAGCCTCTGGATCTCTGTATCTCGACGAGCCTCACATCATTTCTTTTCAGGCGTTCCACGATCCGTTCCTCATCGAATCTGCCATCCAGCAGATCGATCTGTTCATAGCGGACGCCATTGGCCTTGAGAGATTGCGAAGAGTCGCCGCAGAGTCCGATCATCTCCTGCAGGGAATCATAAGGTGTACCGGTGATGGAGATCATGGTATCGCCGTGTTTCAGCAGGGCGGAGAAGACGAGATAGAGGGCGTTGGTCCCGCTCATGATCTGCGCTCTGACCAGGGCATCTTCACAGCCCAGGATCTCCGCAAAGATCTTTTCCAGTTTGTCCCTGCCCGGATCGTAGTTGCCGTAGCCGTTGATGTCGGCGAAGTCGGTGTAGGAGACCCGGTTTCTGATGAAGGCGGAAAGGACCCTTTCGGAATTCTTCAGGCAGATCTCATCCAGTTTTTTGTAGACCCCTTTGAGGTCTTCATCGGATCTTTTCGCCAGATCCAATATCTTTTTATCTATCTGATCGATGATCATAGTCAGCTCCTTTATGTTCCTCAATCATTATAAGGGATAGACAGAAGAAAAGCGATGTGAGACAGTCTCCATATCTCTTTCTTCTTGTTTGTGGATATCGTCAGATTTGTTTAGGAATATAATAGATGTGACAGGTCAGGACTTATCCATATGCCGGAAATCAACATAGAGATCGATGAAGAGACTTTGGAAATCTTCAAGATGCTTGGCTCACACATGCCGGGCGGTTTTTTCATCTACAAGGCAGGAGTTCCGGAAGAACTGATCTATGCCAACAGACCGGTCTTTGAGATCTTCGGATGCAGGGATGAGGAAGAGTTCAGGGAACTGACGGGATACACGTTCAGGGGCATGGTCCATCCGGAAGACTATGAGCGCATCAGCGCCTCGATCCATGAACAGATCAAAAGCCGGGAAGATCACATGGACCACGCGGAGTACAGGATCATCAGAAAGGATGGCGCTGTGCGTTTTGTCGATGATTATGGCCACTATCTGGATTCAGAAGCCTATGGTCCGATCTATACCGTCTTCATTTCCGATATCACCGAAAAAAGGGAGGAGAGGGAATCGCATAAGGCGTTCCAGCAGGCCAGGATCGATGAGCTGAGCGAATCCGTCAGGAAGGCCAATGCTGAGCGCATCACTTTCTCAAGGATCTCACAGGCTCTGGCGAAAGACTATTTCAGCATCTACATCGTGGATCCGGAGACGGATCGTTTCATCGAGTATTCTTCTTCCAAGGGTTATGACCAGTTCAATGTTGAAAAAGAGGGCGAGGATTTCTTCGGACTCAGCCGCAGGAACATGAGCCGCCTCCTCTATCCGGAAGACCGTGACCGTTTCATGAGAGTCTTCACCAAGGAAAGGATCATGAAGTCATTGAAGAATGGCGAGATCTTCACGATGAAGTACCGCATGATGATGGATGGGGCGCCCGTCTACATCTCGATGAAGGCAACGCTGCTGGATGATGAACACGGCACGCATCTGATCATCGGTTCCAACAACATCGATGCCCAGATCAGAAGAGAAGAAGAATACAAGAGGAGCATCGCGGACGCCAGGGAGAAGGCCAAGAACGAGTTCATGGCCAACGTGTCGCATGACATCCGCACGCCGATGAATGCGATCGTCGGATACACCAACATCGCAAACACGCATCTGAATGAGCCGGATACGGTGCGGGACTGTCTGGAGAAGATCGGATCCTCTTCGCACTTCCTGCTGTCGATGATCAACGACGTCCTGGATTACTCTCTGATCGAAAAAGGCGATCTGGAACTCAACATCTCGGATTTCGACCTCAGGGCACTGCTGCGTCGCATTGAAGACATCACTTCCCTGCAAGCCCGCAACAAGGCGCTGAAGATCCGCTACGACCGAAAGAAGATAAAACACCACATGGTGAAGGGAGATGAACTAAGGATCGAACAGAGCCTGATCAACATCGTCAGCAACGCGATCAAATACACGCCGGAAGGCGGGACTGTGGAGATGCTGGCGGAAGAGACGGAGGAGATGGAGCCGGGCGTCAACAAGTACCGTTTTGTGGTCAGCGACACCGGTATCGGCATCTCGGAAGACTTCCTGCCGTACATCTTCGACAGTTTTTCAAGAGAGAAGAGGACGACCGTCAACGAGGTGCAAGGCAGCGGACTGGGTCTGGCGATCTCTTACAAGGTTCTGAAGCAGATGGGAGGAAGCATCAGCGTTCAAAGCAAGCCGGGCGAGGGTTCGACATTCACGATCGAACTCGATCTGAAAAAAAGCGAAGTCGATGAGGTGGTCCTGCCGAAAGAGGACGACAGCGAAGATCTGATCGGTACCCGCATCCTTCTGGCGGAAGACAACGACATCAATGCGGAGATCGCGATCATGGTCCTATCCCGGTACGGGATCGAGGTCGAAAGGGCGGTCAACGGACGGGAATGTCTGGAGATGATGGAAAGGAACGGTGCCGGCTATTACAGCGCGATCCTCATGGATCTGCAGATGCCGCTCATGAATGGTCTTGAAGCTGCCCGGGCGATCAGGGCTCTGGACGAGGTCTACAGCAAAGGGATCCCGATCATTGCGATCAGCGCGAACGCGCATGAAAACGACATCCGGGATTCCCTGGATGCCGGCATGGATACACACATCGCAAAGCCGTTCGATCCGGACAAGCTGCTCAAGACGCTGCAGCGTC
>JAILBD010000042.1 GCA_024681275.1 Erysipelotrichaceae bacterium | reverse complement strand
CGCCAGCAGACCGACCGTACCGGCAGCTCTCAGCCAAGGTTTATCCCACAGAAGCAGGAGACCCATGAACAGGAACGTTCCGCACACCACATGCATCGCTCCGGTCCCGAAACCTCTGATCAGCAGATTCATGATCTGCATCGTGTCATTCTGCACCAGATAGCAGACGTTCTCAAAAGTCGCAAAACCCATTGCGGTCAGAACGACGCAGGCCGGTATCCTGTCCGCATCCGGCTCAAAGACCAAAAGATAATACAACACAGGCAACAGTTTCATCACTTCCTCCACGATCGGAGAGATCGTAATGGAAGCCGTCAGCAGATCGATGTGATATACCGCGGCTACAAAAGTGCTGATATAAGAAGATAATAGACAGACGGTCATCCCGCCCAAAACGAACATCACCATCGGTCTCCCCATGCGGTTGAGACAGAAAATGGCGATCAGCAGAGGCGCAGCCAGACAGATATATATGTTCTCAATATAGTTCATCTCTGATCAGCCTCCTTACTGCCGGATAAAACTGGATCTGAATAAGGGTCAGAATGACATCAAATATGTAATACAGGACATCATAAGAATCCCCCGGAATGCATGAAGAAGTCCAGAGACAGTATTCTATGGCACAGTACATGAGAACACAGAGGAATAGATAGTATCTGCCCGTCTTTTTCTCCGCCAACTTGATACCCTGGATCGAACTGTTCAGAAGAAATGACATGCAGGCAGCATAGAAGATATTGGTCAGATAATCGCCCCATTGCATATAGAATAGAGCCATCCCGAAAGTGAATACAGGTATCAGTATGGAAACAAAGCTTCTCTTCCATTCCCATTCAGACTTTCTGATCTGAAGCATCAAAAGAAGCAGGAATAGAAAACCGGAAACCCAACAATAATCGGAAATGAAAGAATAATACGGTGTCTGTTCAAAAAGGACCATGTAAAGGAACCAATACAGATTGCCCAAAGCGGCAGCCCCGTAAAACATCGCCAGCAAGCCCCAGATCTGATTCCGCGAAGAAAAAGCCCTGTATAGAGAAAGGGCCAGACAGATACCCAGTGATAAGAGCTGAAAACCGTTGTCGATCTTTTCAATCAAAAACATCTTCAATCCATTCTTTCATACCATCTCTTCAGATAAAAACAGAAGATGGTGACTGAGGCACCCAACAAGAAAGCGACGATCGCGATCACAAACAACAACAAAGCGTTGCCATTGCTGAAAATGCTGGCAGTCATGCTTTCATAAGCTGTCACAAAAGACCCAGTATCAGCGATAGCCGGGATATACAGACTGGCAATGACGGCCAGCACAAAAGCGGTACCGATGCTCGAGATCTGTATCGTCCTGTATTTCCTGTATTTTGCAGCTCTTTTGTGCATTGCCGCTATCCTGTCTTCATTCGAACGCATTCGTAACTCCCTGTTTCATCAATTCTGTCTTCATCTGTTCCTTGCCTCTTGACAGCAAGTGATCCACCTGTTTGCTTCTCAAGCCCATCACCTCAGCGATCTGCGCATAAGACAATCCTTCGAAGTAGAAGAGCCATATGGCTTCCTTCATCCGCGGATCGATCCTTTCCAGACAGAGGTGCAGGATCTCGTTCCGCTCCTTATCCGCCAGGACCGTTTCTGTCAATACGCTATCCGGGATCTCTTCGCTCAGATCTTCAAAGCCAAAGGCCTGGTAGTTCTTTCTTTTTTCATGGAAACGGGCCGCCAGGTTTCTGGCTGTCTTATACAGATATGCCTTGAAAGAGCCATCGGCGATCCTGGGCTTCTTCACCATGATCCTGGCAAAAGCCTCGATCATCAGATCCTCCGCATCCTGCAGATCATGCGTATAACCATTGATATAGAAAGTCAGACGATCTCCGTATCGGACCAGAAGCTGATCGTATGATGAGACATCACCGGACAGAAAAACCCTGTACAGTTCATCATCACTGTGCATCTTCATACCTCACGACATCCATCATTACTCGTCTCATCATATAAACACACCATTATCCTCCATTATACATGAAGCTATGGCACTATACTCAATTCAATGTATCTTCACAGACAGAGCTTCCTACTCCATCGGATATTTGAATCCCCACTTTTCACGTACGGCATCCATGATCTCAAGGATCTCCACCGATTCTTGAAGAGGCATCGAATATGATTCGATCCTTCCCTCTTTGATACACTTCACAGATTCTGCGAATTCATATTCGTAGCCGCTGATCTGTTTCGGCACTTCGCAGGACTTCAAAAGGACATCATTATCATCGAACACCGAGATGTTTTGCGGATTGTTGATGTTCTCCACGATGATGTAGCCTCTTTCACCATAGAAGATCCCCTTGCGATCCGATCTGGAAAAGATCCCGTCTGTCAGAACGGCATTCCTTCCATCTTTATAGTAAATGGAAATGACATTGTCGGCATCGACACCGCTTTTGCTCATGTGCACGCTCGTCTCGATCCGCTCGATGTCATAGCCAAAAAACATCGAAGCGAAATTGACGCAGTAGACTCCGACATCCAGCAAAGCCCCGCCAGCCAGTTTCGGGTCTGAAAGCCTCTTCCTGTGTCCGACGTTGTAGCAGAGATTGGCCGATACTGTCCTGATCTCTCCGATCAGGTCCTCTTTCAGAACATCTTCGATGATCTTCCTGGAAGGCATGTATCTGGTCCAGATCGCTTCCGTCACAAATACGTTTTTCTCTTTTGCGTACTCTTTGATCTTCTTTGCCTGAGAAGCATTCACGGTAAAGGCCTTCTCACAGATAACGGGCTTTTTATGTTCCAGGCACAGCGTCATATGTTCAAAATGATGAGAATGCGGAGAAGCAACATAGACAAGCTCCACTTCCGGATCCTTCAGCATCTCTTCATAAGAACCATATGCCTTCTTCAGCCCATACTGTTTCTTGAAAGCTGTCGCCTTATCCAATGACCTGGAAGCGACCGCATAGCATTCGATCTCATCCATTTTCAACAGTGTCGGTATGACACTGTGGGTGATCGCACCTGTTGCCAGAATAGCTAATTTCATCGTTCCTCCTTTTCGTTCCTTAATATAAAAAGCCGATGCCCTGCGATATTCCCTGGAAACATCAGCCCTTCTCAATCATATCGTTTCAGGACATATTTATCGACCAGGACAAGATCATCAAAACCCCAGTCCTCCCAATTATCCGGATATTTGTTGATGAGACCATTTTTCGTCAGCACCTTTGCAGAAGCGATGTTCTCTTTCATGACATGGCCGGTGACCGTACTCATGCCTCTGTCATCCAGGATATAGTCTTTCAGTAATGCGGCTGCCCTTGTAGCGATGCCCCTTCCCCAGTATTCCTTTCTCAGTCTGTAACCGATCGATGCCTTCTTTTTCTCCGGTTTATAGGAATAGATCTCAGCGATCCCGACCAGTTCATCAGGATCTTCCTTCCGATAGATGCCCAGCAGGATGGACTCCTTATTGAAGAAACATTCCTCATCCATCTTTCGGATGACCTGATCCTTCTCATCGTATTTCAGTTCATACAGGAAAGTTGGAAGAAAACGATAGGCCTCTTTCTCCTGAGTCATTGCTTTTAAAAAAGAGACATCATTCAATGTCATCTTTCTTAAGATGATGATCTCATCTTCCAGATAGGGATATTCTTCAAACAGTTCTTTCATCTTTTACTGAAAAAGGAAGAGCAATGAATCGACGATCATCAGCACCATGGCGATGACGATGGTCGGACGGCTGTAAAACACGACATTGGTGATCCTGTTGGACCGCAGTTTCTGTATTCTGATCCTCTCGTATCTTCCGGAAAGGAAGAGATATGCCGCAACGATGACGATCGCCGCAAGGCCGTAAGCCATGTATCTGGTGATCGAAGCCGGAATGACACAAAGTGCATAGATCAAAGCATTGAAGAGGATGTGGATGATCAGCGTCGGACGGATGCTGCGGTATCGCAGAGAAGTCTTGCCCAGCTGGACACCCATGGCAAAAGCCGGGATCATCTCCGCAAAGCTGAGGTGTGCCAAAGCAAAGATAAGCGAAGAGGCATACAGTCCGAAATTCTTGCCGTATTTTGAAAGAACGTTCAGAAGCACGCCTCTGAATGCATATTCTTCCACGATCGGCGTGACGATGATCAGCATGAACACATACAGTGCGTTATTGAGATTGGCATCGTCGTAGCTGAAACCGATGCTGGAGATCAGTTTTCCCTCCATGCCGATATATGAGAACAGGATGTTGGACACATAAGTCAGAGCGATGCAGATCGTAAAAAAGACGATCGTCTGAACGAAGAGATCCGTAAAGGTCGAAGTGAAATTGCGGTTGATGCGTTTGAACGGCACCTTGAAGATCTTTCGCATCAGGAAGAATGGGACCAGAGTCCCAAACAGGATGATCAGGAAGTAGATGCCGTAATAGAGGAGCTCATCCTTCATGATCTCCGGGATCTGGCTGATCATATACAGGTGCAGAAAAAAAGGAACGATCAATACCGCCAACGCATAAACGATCAGAAGCAGACCGACCGTATTGAAATTCCTCTTTGCATAACGCTTCGAGACCCGATGTTCCTTTTTGCTCATATAATCAAATTATAGCTTTTTAAAAGATAATAGTAAAATTCAGATGAAATTCACATTACCGCTCTATAGTAGTAAATGAGGTGAGGAAAATATGAAATTGAACTTGAAAAACATGATCATCATCTTTCTGGTCGCCTTGCTGGGTTCAGGCTTAGGAACATTCGGAGTAATGTCCTTATACAACAAGGAACACAAAGGCAGCTTTGAAAGCAATGTCGTCGTCAACGAAGTCGAATATACCAATATCGAAAAATCTGATTATACCAAAGCGATCGAAAAAGCATATAACACAGTCGTAGAGATCACCTGTACAGTCAAGTCAAACAGCAGCAGTTCATTCTTCTTCTTTGAAGGCGGCAGCTCGACATCCACATCCGCCGGATCGGGCGTCATCTTCTCTTCTGATGGCTATATCATCACGAACGAACACGTCATCGAAGGACTGGTCAGTGAAGAAACCATCCAGGTCAAGACCTACGACGGAACGATCCATTCAGCCAAAGTGATCGGCTATGATAACAAGACCGATCTGGCATTGCTGAAGATCGATGCCCAAGGCTTGCCGTATGCTTCATTCGCCGACTCGACACAGCTGATGCTGGGACAGGACGTCATCGCCATCGGTAATCCTTTGGGATTAGGTGTTTCCTGCTCCAACGGCATCATTTCAGCTCTGGAAAAAGAGATCTACATCAACAACGTCTATATGAACGTCATCCAGACCAATGCGGCGGTCAATGCCGGAAATTCAGGCGGCGGACTCTTCGATATCAACGGCAATCTCGTCGGTATCGTCAACGCCAAGAAATCAGCTTCCATGACGCAGACCTCCGTCGAGGGAATGGGCTATGCCATCCCGGCAAGTACCGTCACCAGGATCATCAATGAACTGATCAACAACGGCTATGTCAAAGACAGAGCGACGCTTGGCATCAAAGTGCCGGTCGCATCTTCCTACTACAGCACCGACGGCGTCCTGGTCTCTGAAGTCATCGAAGGCGGAAGCGCTGAACAGGCTGGTATCGAAGCAAACGATATCATCACGGCGATCGACGACATCGAAATTTCATCTTATGCGGATCTGTCCAAAGTTCTGGATTCCAAAACGGTCGGTGATGTCGTCTCTGTCACTGTACTCAGAAACGGGGAAAAGATGGTCTTTGAAGTCACTCTGTCGAATGCTTCAAGATAAACAGAAAGAACGAAAAATCTAAAAAAAGATAGTTCAGGATCACCTGAACTATCTTTCGTTTTGTATTGACTAATCTTCGTCGTCGTCTTTTCTTTCAGCGGCAGTAGCAGCTACGACCTTGTCAGTGACGTTCTGAGGAGCCGGTTCATATCTGTCAAAATCGATGACATATGAGCCTCTGCCCTTGGTCATTGAACGCAGTTCGGTCGCATACTTCAGCATTTCAGCCATCGGAACTTCTGCGTCGATCTTGGCTTCACCCGGTTCAGCAGAACCTGTATCCATGATCATGCCACGTCTCTTGTTGAAGTCACCGATGATATCGCCGGTGTACTCTTCCGGACAGATGACGGTAACTTTACCGATCGGTTCCAGAAGGATCGGGTTTGCCTTAGGAATACCGGCCTTGAAAGCCAGTCTGGCGGCAGCCTCGAATGAGTTCGGCTTTGAGTCTACCGGGTGGTAGGAACCATCATACAGCGTAGCCTTGACATTGACGACCTTGCATCCTGCCAGAGGACCCTTGGCCATGCAGCTTCTCAGACCTGCTTCG
>JAILBD010000033.1 GCA_024681275.1 Erysipelotrichaceae bacterium | reverse complement strand
CCCGGAAGATACTCTTTACAGAATGGTCAAAATGGAAGATGTTGAAGAGATCGTTGAAAAAGACCTCATGAACAATGAGATCGTAGAACGTCTTCTCTACGTCGATCCGATCACGCACGAAAAGGTCACCAAGCAGGATGACATTGAATTCTATAAGAAGCAGATAAGGATCGCTTTGCATGGATGTGGTGCGATCGACCCTGAGAATATCGACGAGGCACTGGGAGCTGAAGCTTTCCAGGGCCTGGCTAAAGCTTTGAAGATGGACAGGAAAGCCGTCATTCAGGAAGTCCTGGATTCCGGACTCAGAGGAAGAGGCGGTGCCGGATTCCCGACTGGAAGGAAGTGGTCTTTCGTTCCGGATGTGGAAGGTCCTAAATATCTCGTATGTAACGGTGACGAAGGTGACCCGGGAGCTTTCATGGATCGTTCGATCCTTGAAGGAAATCCGTTCGCTGTAATCGAAGGCATGATGATCGGCGGTTATGCGATCGGGGCACAGAATGGTTATTTCTACGTCAGAGCTGAGTATCCTATCGCTGTCAATCGTCTGAAACTCGCGATCAAGGCTATGGAAGATGTCGGTCTGCTGGGTGACAATATCCTCGGAACTGATTTCTCATTCAGAGTTCATATCAGACTCGGTGCCGGCGCGTTCGTTTGTGGTGAAGAGACGGCTCTTCTGAACTCAATTGAAGGCAAACGTGGTATGCCAAGACCGAGACCTCCATTCCCGGCTGTCAAAGGTCTTTGGGGCTGCCCGACTTGCGTCAATAACGTTGAAACATTAGCAAACGTTCCTTATATCCTCAGAGAAGGTGCTGCCAAGTTTGCCAGCATCGGTACTGAGAAGTCAAAGGGCACGAAAGTCTTTGCTCTAGGTGGCAAGATCAACAACGTCGGTCTGGTCGAAGTTCCGATGGGCACGACACTGAAAGAACTGATCTATGATATAGGTGGCGGCATTCCGAATGGAAAAGAGTTCAAAGCCATTCAGACCGGTGGTCCTTCCGGTGGCTGTCTGACAGCGAAGAACCTGGACACACCGATCGATTATGACAACCTGATCGCTGCCGGCTCCATGATGGGTTCCGGTGGCGCGATCGTCATGGATGAAGACAACTGTATGGTCGACGTCGCAAAATTCTACATGGAATTCATCTGCGATGAATCATGCGGCAAATGTTCTCCATGCCGTATCGGTACCAAGAGGATGCTTGAGATCCTGACCAGGATCACTGAAGGCAAAGGCACGAAGGAAGACCTCGACGCTTTGAACGAACTTGCAAACAACGTCAAGACGAACTCTCTCTGCGGCCTTGGTCAGACTGCTCCAAACCCGATCCTCTCTACGATGGCATCTTTTATGGATGAATACATCGCTCATATCGTTGACAAGAAATGTCCGGCTCATGTCTGCAAGAAGCTCATGGTCTATGTCATCGACAAAGACAAGTGCTTTGGCTGCCAGATGTGTGCAAAAGGCTGTCCTGCTGATGCGATCCATCATATCACACCGCAGTATGTCGCTCCGGGTAAGAAATTACCGGCTATGTACATCGATACCGATAAGTGTGTCAAGTGCGGTGCTTGTATCGCTACATGTAAGTTCGGCGCGATTTCCAAGCAGTAGGAGGGAAAAAAAGATGGAATTAGTAAATATCAGAATTGAAGGCCAGGAATATCAGGTCGAAAAAGGCCTTACGATCCTTGAAGCCGCAAAGAAATGCGGCTATGAGATCCCGTCCTTGTGCGCTTTTAATCACGGCGAATGCTCATTGGCTTCCTGCCGTGTCTGCTTGGTAGAAGCACAGGAAGGAAAAGGCCCTAACCGTTTAGTCGCTTCATGCGTCTATCCGGTTTCAGAAGGCATGAATATCACGATCGGTTCACCAAAGGCAACTGCAGCCAGAAGGACATCTGTCGAACTGCTGCTTTCCAACCATAACCGCAACTGTCAGGAATGTGACAAGAATGGCAAGTGTGAACTTCTCCATGTCGCTACGATCACAGGTGCAAGAGAGAACATGTATGTCGGTGAGAAGACTCCGACGACTGTCGATATGCTCACACCTTCGATCAAGCGTGATACTTCAAAATGTATCCTCTGTGGCAGATGCATCGCCAGATGCGGTTCTGCGCATGGTCTGTCTGTCTTGGGCTTTGAAAGACGTGGCTTCAATACGATCGTTGCTCCGGCTGAAAACAGATCGTTCAAGGATTCTCCTTGTATCCTCTGTGGCCAGTGCACGACTGTATGTCCGACCGGCGCTCTGATGGAAGTTTCTGAGATCGACAAGGTCGATGCTGCATTTGCAGCCGGCAAACATGTCATTGTTCAGGTCGCTCCTGCTGTCAGAGCATCCTTAGGTGAAGAATTCGGTCTCAAGATCGGTACTCCGGTTACCGGCAAGATGATCGCCGCTTTGAGAAGGCTCGGTTTCGAAAGATGCTATGACGTCAACTTCGGTGCCGACCTCACGATCATGGAAGAAGGTACGGAATTGCTGCACAGGATCACTGAAGGCGGTACGTTACCGATGATAACCTCATGTTCACCTGGTTGGGTCAACTACGCAGAATACTATTACGGAGATCTTCTCGATCATCTTTCATCCTGCAAGTCTCCTCATCAGATGCAGGGTGCCATCCTTAAGTCTTACTGGGCTAAGCAGAAAGGTTACGATCCGAAGGATATCTTCGTCGTATCGGTCATGCCTTGTACAGCTAAGAAATTTGAAAAGGAACGTCCTGAAATGGAAGTTGAAGGCATCAGAGATGTCGATGCAGTCCTCACGACGAGAGAATTGGGCAGACTGATCAAGAGATCCGGTATCAACTTCAACAAACTCCCTGAAGAAGACTGGGATCAGGATATCATGGGTGAATACACTGGTGCTGGTGTTATCTTCGGTGTGACCGGTGGTGTCATGGAAGCTGCACTTCGTACCGTATACTTCAAGCTGACGGGCAAGGAGTACGGTAAGATCGAATTCACTGAAGTCAGAGGCAATGATGCAGGTATCAGAGAGGCTTCTATCGATATCAACGGCACGATCGTCAATATCGCAGTCGCTTCCGGTATGAGATCAGCCAAAGTTCTGCTTGATCAGATCAGGGAAGGCAATTCCAAGTATCATTTCATCGAGATCATGGGTTGCCCAGGCGGCTGCATCAATGGTGGTGGCCAATCCTATGTCAAACCATGCTTCTTGCCGAATGAAGATGATGACATCCTCGATACTTACAAAGCCAAGAGGGCTCAGGCTCTGTATTCTGAAGATGAAAGACAGGTCATCAGACAGTCTCACAACAATACACAGATCCAGGAGCTTTATGCGAAGTTCTTAGGCGAACCAAACTCACATCTTGCACACGAACTGTTACATACTTCATATAACAGCAACCG
>JAILBD010000009.1 GCA_024681275.1 Erysipelotrichaceae bacterium | reverse complement strand
TGCATCGCGATCGGTGCCTTATCTGCGGGTGCTCTGCTGGCCTATATCTTCAAAACGATGGAGGTCAAAAAGGCGTTCAAGATCTTCGGTGTCTTCTATCTGGGTGCCGTCTTCATCATGACGGCGATCGCGATCGGCATCGCGATATTCACTCCTTCAGGAAGAGCGGTCGTCTATGCGATCGGAGCGTTACTGTTCACGGCGTCTGATATCGTGCTGATCTTCAACACCTTTTCAGGCGTCACAAAGTTCTCCATGCGCATCTGCAATCTGAGCCTTTATTATCTGGGTCAGATCCTGATCGCTTTTTCGATGTTCCTTTAAGAATAATAATTGACAAAACCATATGTGATATGGAAAAATTGAATCATTAAGAACGTGACCTCTCTAGGGCGTTATCTTAAAAACAGTTCGTACAGGTGATATTCTTCGGAAGCGCTACTGATACATGAAACTTTTATGTATTTGCTGTGCTTCCGTTTTTTTATCGAAAGGAGGGGAACGATGAAGATCATCAAGAAGATCAATACTTCCGCTGCGATCGGACTCGATTCAATAGGTCGTGAAGTGGTCGTTTTTGGTAAGGGGATCGGTTTCCCTGCCGTGCCTTATGAACTGGAAGATCTTTCTTTGATCGAGAGGACTTTCTATGATGTGGATCCGCAATATCAGGGGGTGATCGCGAACATTCCCGATGAGATCGTGGAAATAGCTGCCGAGATCGCGGATACAGCTGAGACGGAACTGGATATGGAACTCAGTCCCAATTTCGTGTTCACGCTGGCTGACCATCTGAATTTTGCCGTAGACAGACTGAGAAGCGGCATCGATCTGACAGTGGCGATCTCATATGATATCCGTTATCTGTATCAGAGAGAGTATGCAATCGGAAAGAAGACTTTGCAGCTGATGGAAGAGAAAGCGGGGATCATGCTTCCGGAGTCGGAGGCGGTGAATATCGCTTTGCATCTGATCAATTCCGAAAAGGGCAGCAACAATGCGACGAAGGTCCTCAGGGATGCGCGTATCGTTTCCGAGGTCGATCGGATCATCGAAGAGACGATGAAGATGAAGATGGACAGGAACAGCTACGAGTATTCCCGCTATGTCAAGCATCTCATGTATCTGGTCCAGCGTTTTGAGACGGACAGCGACAGCGAGGTGAAGAACGGCATGATGCTGAACACTCTGGCGAAAGAGTATCCGCTCATCTATGAGTGTGCGCTGAAGATCACGAACTACTTCAGAGGGACCTGGGGCTGGAACTGCAACAAGGATGAGACGCTCTATCTGATGCTGCACATCAACAGATTGTTGAACTGAACATGAAAAGGAATATCGCAGATCATTTCAAGGGTGACAGTAATATCGTTTCCATTCAGGAAAGCAATGGAAAGATCTTTATTACGGTCAAGGACAGCGGTCTGATCTCGCTGGATGAGTTTGAGAAGAACTTTGATATCGAGTCGGCCGAACTGAGAAGAAACAGGATCATATTGAAGAAAAAGGAGAAAAATATGGCAAGCAATTATGATGAGATCGCCGGCAAGATCGTTGATCTGGTAGGCGGCAAGGACAACATCTCATATTTCACACACTGTGTCACAAGACTCAGATTCAATTTAAAAGATGAGAAAAAAGCGAACAAGGCAGAGATCGACAATCTCAAAGGCGTCCTGGGTTCGCAGTGGCAGAATGGCCAGCTGCAGGTCATCATCGGTCAGGCTGTAGGCGATGTCTACAAGCAGATCTGTGAAGAGAATGGCCTGACGATGGAGAAGGCGATCGACGAGAATGTCGATGAGGCCATTACCAGCAAGGGTTTCAAGGGCATCATCGACAAGGTCTTCGATGGCATTTCCGGATCACTGACTCCGTTCATTCCGGCTCTGATCGGTTCCGGTATGATCAAGGTCCTGCTGATCTTTGCCGATATGCTTGGTGCGGATGCGACAAGCGGCACTTATCAGCTTTTGAGTTTTGCGGGTGATGCGGGCTTCTACTTCCTGCCGATCATCATCGGTGCTTTCGCAGCCAAGAAGTTTGGCGCCAACCAGGGTCTGGGCATGGTCGTCGGCGGCATGCTGGTATATCCGAGCTTTGCGGCAGCCACTGGCCTGAATTTCCTGGGCATCCCGGTCTATTCCAACAGCTATTCAAGCACGATCATCCCGATCATCCTGAGCTGTGCCGTCATGGCTCCGATCGAGAAGTTCTTTGCGAAGCATTCACCTGAGATCCTCAGGTCAGTCCTGGAGCCTCTGTGCACGCTGCTGATCATGATCCCTCTGGCTTACTGCCTCCTGGGTCCTGTCGGTTCTTTCCTGGGTCAGTATCTGAGTGCATTCGTCCTCTGGCTGTATAACAGCGTTGGCTTCATCGGTGTCGCTCTGTTTGCGGCAATCATGCCGTTCGTCATCATGACCGGCATGCATGGCGCATTCGTCCCTTATCTGCTGCAGATGCTCACTGATCCGACGATCGGTTATGAGCCGATCTTCTTCCCTGCGCTGATCATCTCCAATATCAATCAGGGTGTTGCGGCTTTGGCTGTTTCGCTGAAGACGAAGAACAACGAGATCAAGTCCACCGGTCTTTCCACAGCTGTCACTGCGATCGTCGCAGGTGTCACCGAGCCGGCTATGTACGCAGTCAACTTCAAGTACAAGACTCCGTTATACGGCGCCATGATCGGTTCCGCTGTCGGCGGTCTGTTTGCGGGCATCTTCAAGTGTGCGATCCAGGCTTTCGCCGGCGCTTCTTCGATCATCGCTCTGCCGCTGTTTGCTTCTGCAAGCAATCCGAACAACCTGATGCTCATGATCGTTGCAACGATCATCGGCATGGTCGTAACTTTCATTGCGACCTGGATCCTTTACAGAGACGAGAAATAATATCAGGAATGATACAGGCGTATGATGCGTCTGTATCTTCTTTTTTTAAGGAGGAATATCAAATGTCATTTCCAAAAGATTTCCTGTGGGGCGGCGCGACCGCTGCCAATCAGATAGAAGGCGGTTTCGGGGAAGGCGGCAAGGGCCTGAGCATTGCCGATGTCCTGAGCAACGGCACCCATTCGACACCGCGGACGATCTCCAAAGAGAGTGAAGAGGGCTTCTACTATCCAAACAGGGTCGCTTCCGATTTCTATCATCACTATGAGGAAGATATCGAACTGATGGCGGAGATGGGTTTCAAGGCTTACCGCATGTCCATCGCCTGGACCAGGATCTATCCGACAGGCGAGGAAGAGGAGCCGAATCAGAACGGACTGGATTTTTACAAGAAAGTCTTCCGCAAGCTGAGGAGCTGCGGGATCGAACCGATCGTCACCCTGTCTCACTACGAGATGCCTCTGAATTTGACCAACAAGTATAACGGATGGGCTGACCGCAGGGTCATCGATCTCTTCGTGAAGTACGCAAAGACCGTCTTTGAATACTACAGGGACGATGTCAGATACTGGCTGACTTTCAACGAGATCAACTGCGGCTGTCTGCCTTTGGGCAACTACATGTCTCTGGGGATCCGCAATGAAGGGACGCGCAACTTTCTGGCGCAGGTCGATGATATCAACAAGCGTTACCAGGGTCTGCATCATCAGTTCGTCGCTTCAGCGAGAGCTGTCTTAGAAGGCCACAGGATCGATCCTGAGCTGAAGATCGGAAACATGATCGCCATGATGCCGGTCTATCCGCTGACACCGGATCCGAAAGACATGCTGCTGTACCAGAAGAACTGGCGCGACATGCAGTATTACTGCGGCGATGTCCAGGTCAGAGGCGAATATCCTTATTTCGCAAAACGCTTCTGGAAAGAGAACGGGATCAGCCTGAACATCACGGATGAGGATCTGAAGATCCTGAAAGAGGGAACGGTCGATTTCTATTCCTTCTCCTACTATCAGACCAACTGCGTCACGACGAATGAAGATGTCGCGAAGACGTCCGGCAATCTGCTTGGCGGTGCCAAGAACCCGTATCTTGAATCCTCTGAGTGGGGCTGGCAGATCGATCCGGATGGCTTGCGCTTCACGTTGAATGATATCTATTCCCGATATCAGATCCCGCTGATCGTCGTCGAGAATGGGCTGGGTGCTTTCGATAAACTGGAAGAAGGCCATCAGATCCATGACCCGTACCGCATCGAATACCTCAGGGCTCACATCAGGGCGATGAGCGAAGCGATCGAAGACGGTGTCGACCTCTTCGGCTATACCTGGTGGGGCTGCATCGACCTGGTGAGCGCTTCGACCGGTGAGATGGGAAAGCGTTATGGCTTCATCTATGTAGATTCCGATGATTACGGAAACGGAAGCTTCGAGCGCTACCGGAAAGATTCCTTCTACTGGTATAAGAAGGTCATCGCTTCCAACGGCGAGGATCTTGACTGAATAAAAAAATGAGACTTCGGTCTCATTTTTTGTGCTTATTGTTATTTTTTTACAGCTGTTTGAACGCCTGCTCGAAGTCTTCGATCAAGTCGTTGACGTCTTCACATCCCACAGAGATGCGGATCAGATTGTTGTAGGCTGTCTTCGGGAACATCAGGGTGACGACGTCTCCGAGGCTTGTTGCGATCGGCGGGATCTTGGTGGCGTCGGCAAATCTGCACATCTCTTCGTGGCCGCCTTTGAGGTGGACACACAGCATGCCGCCGTAGAGGCCGTTGACGAAGATCCTGCTGGCAAGCTCGTGCTGCTTGTGGCTTTCA
>JAILBD010000276.1 GCA_024681275.1 Erysipelotrichaceae bacterium | reverse complement strand
ACTTATCTGGCATCGGCATCCCGTTCCGCCAATATGGATCGTTATATTTCTGATTTCCTGAAAAGAAAAAAGAACGGGATCATCGTCCAGCTCGGATGCGGACTGGAGACGGCTTATTACCGCAATGACAACGGCTACACGATGTGGTATGGGATCGATCTGCCTGATGTGATCGAGTACAGGAAGACACTTCTTCCGGAAACGGACAGGGAGCGGTATATTGCCGACGATGCTTTTGAGCATGGCTGGATCGATCAGGTCCGGAAGGATCATCCTGATGCGCCGATTCTGGTAACTGCCAGCGGGCTTTTCTATTACTTCGAAGAAAAAAAGGTTCTGGATCTGTTCCGCATGCTTGAAGACTACGGCGATATCGAGGTCCTGTTTGACGCCGTCAGCAAAAGTGGTATGGAAATGATGAAGAAGAAACACATGAAGACAGTAGGACATGAGGATGCGAAGATGTATTTCTATGTCGATTCCGCCGCGAAACTGGCAGCAAAGATCGACGAGAAAACGTCAGTCCTTGCGGAAGAGGTCTTTTACAGACATATCAGCAAGAAGGGTCTGAGTCTTTCGACGAAAGTCAGCATGATCATTTCAGATCGGCTTTCCATGGTGAAAATGATCCATCTGAGCCTATGAGACCATTATGTGGTGAGTATTTTATAGGAAGATTTCCTGAAACCCGTTTAGAATGCGAGGAGTTTCGAAGATGAGGATCCAACAGTTCGGTATTGAAAATATGGAGACGATCGTTCTGATCCATCCTTCACTGGTGATGTGGGACTATTTCGAATATGTCGTTCCCTTGCTGGAAAAGGATTTTCATGTGCTGATTCCTGTACTGCACGGATATGATCCGAAGCAGAAGAGCGATTTCTCTTCCGTCGAAGAAATAGCCGGTCTGCTGGAAGATCAGCTGATCGAGGAAGGGATCAAAGAAGTCAGCTGCATCTATGGCTGTTCCATGGGAGGCTCCATCGTGCTGCGCTTTCTGGCAGATGGAAGAATACCGGTAAAGTCTGCAGTCATCGACGGCGGGATCACTCCTTATCAGCTTCCCTGGATCATCACCAGACTGATCGCCTTAAAGGATTTCCTGCTGATCTGCATGGGGAAACTTGGCGGCATCAGGCTGCTGGAGAAGGCCTTTTCGACCGATGAGTATTCAAAGGAAGATCTCGAATATGTCGCGAAGGTGCTGAAGATGATCAGCTTCAGGACGATATGGAATACGTTTGATTCCTGCAACAATTACGATCTGCCCGATCGATTTGAAACAGACTGTGAACGGATCGAATACTGGTATGCGGAGAGAGAAGCCAAAGAAAGAAAACAGGATATCGCTTACGTGAAAGAAAAGATACCTCGGACAACATTCAGGGAATTCAAAGACATCGGCCATGCAGGCCTTGCTCTGCTGAGACCTGAGGAGATGGCGAAACGGCTGAAAGAGATGATGAGAAAGGAGGAGCGGGATGTCACGTTTTGATTCGAAAATGCAGGAGAAATCGATGTCGCTTTTGTTCAGAGGCAAGAAGATCTTCAAGCCTTTGAATACGGGGAGGATCGACGAACATGTTTCCTGCATCAGGGAATTTGTCGCAAACATCTTTTTCTATACGAAAAACGGTACGACGATCATGATCGATGCCGGATACAACTATGAACGTCTGAGAGAGAAGATGAAATGGCTCGACATCGATCCTTCCGATATCAAACATATCCTGATCACCCATCAGGATACCGATCATGTTGGAGCGATCGAAGACGACAGCGATCTGTTGTTCAGGGACGCAATGATCTATGTCGGGGAGGTCGAGAACAGATACCTGACAGGGGAAGTCAGAAGAAAAGTGATGTACGGACTCTTCAAGCTGTCTCTGCTTCATATCAGCAATCCCAAGACTCTTCTCAAAGACAAAGAGGTTTTCTATATCAATGACATAAAGGTTGAAGCCCTGCTGGTACCGGGACATACCTGGGGACACATGGTTTATCTGATCGATGACAGATATCTGTTTACCGGTGATACGATCTGGTTCGGTTATGACGGCGGCTACAGTTTCATCGATGCTTTGGCCGAAGATAACAGGCTTGCAGTACAGTCTCTGGAGAAACTGGAAAAGTATTTGAAAGAAAAAGACATCCATCCTCTGGTCATCACCGGACATACGGGATACAGCGATGACCTGGATTTCAGTTTTGCCTATCGCGACAGGCTGTGCACCTTCCTGAAGAAACAGATCACCGATGATCCTGAAGCACCTTATGATGCATACGACGAAAGCGACGATACAAGAGAAAAAGCGCAGACAGAGATGCTGAGAAAGAAAAACAGGGACAGTTCTGTCAGAGAACAGAAAGGGAGTGACGAAAGATGAAATATGCGGGAATGCCGATAGGAATGTGGATGCTGTTTGAAAGATCCTTCAGAGAAAGGCTCTGCGATGTGCTGGGCTATAAGAAGGATGAAGCCATCCTGATCACACAGAAAGCGAAAAAGAAATACCGGGAGATCATAAAAGATCTTCCTGAATTCGAAAAGAAAGACCGCTTCAAAATGAATATCCTTTCCTGTGCGATGTATTCATCCTTCTGCCTGAACATGGAGAAGCTGCCTTCGATAGAGGAACTGAGTGAATATTATGAGAAGGCCATGATGACAAAGCCGATGAAACTGTTCTGTAAGAATATGGGAAAACTCAAATTCACAAAGAAAGATATGAAACAGATGGAAGAGACCGAGAGAAGGAAGGACGGCGACAGGAATCCCTATTCCTGGAACATGGATCTTTATCCTTATGAAGACGGAAGCGGCTACGAAGCACGGTTTTCAAAATGCGGGATCTGCACGTTGATGAGAGAACTCGGACTCTCTGAAGCGATCCCTGCCATGTGTCATCTCGATTACAGTATGGCGGAGGCGGGAGGAGTTTGCGATTTCATCAGGGAGCATACGCTTGCCTCAGGCGGTCCGTACTGTGACTGCGGGTATAAGAAGAAGGTGAGATTATGAAACTGACGATACTGCTTGGATTTGTTCTGATGATCGATCTATTCCTGCTTTTATGGATCGCGGTAGGCATGGTGAAAGATAAGAGACTGTTTACGAGCGCTCCGAAGGATATACAGGAAGTTGCCCTTGAACACGATGAGGATTATCCGGGTCAGAGATATCTGGGATGGTTTCTGCTGATGCTTTGCGCAGCGGTCTATGCCGGTACCTATGTCTATGGCGCTTATGACGGGATCAGAAACGGTTTCGGCTTCTGGGATTTCTTCTTTCGTTTCCTGATCATGTCCTATCTGCTGAAGGCTTTCGACATCATCTTCCTGGATTATTTCCTTCTGACGAAGTCGCATTTCTTTCAGCATTATTACCCTGAAACGCAAGGATGCGAAGGCTATCATTCCTTTGGCTTCAACAGAAGGGAACAGCTGACCAGGATCGTCCTCTATCCTTTCTTTTGCGCGTTTCTTTCTTTTGCCTGTGTACTGATCGAAGGTCATTTATGAAGCTTGCGATCGAACTTATCATATATTGTTTTGTTTTTACGGTCCTTGTCAGGTTCTTTGCCGGAAAGAGTCCTTTGGACTGTCTGTATTTCTATCCGAAGGAAGTGCAGGAAAAAGTCTACGAACTGAAACTGTCCGACAGGGAAGAAGTGAAAAAAAGAAGGAAGATCTTCCTGATCGTTTTTACAGGTATCATGGCCGTATTGCTGGTCATTATCATCCGTTATGTCAACGGAGTGCGTGACTTTGGAACAGCTTACCTGCAGTCATTACTGTTCCTGGAAGCGATGAACTGGTATGACGGGATAATGATCGACAGGATCTGGGTGGGGAACGACACGTTCTGGCTGATCGAGGAAGTCAAGGAGATCCCCTATGTGCAGACCTGGGAACAGGTATTAAAGAAAAGGGGGATCCTGAGCCTGATATGGCTGGCGGGGTCTTTGATCACGGCGGTTGTCATAGTTGTTCTATGAGAAGGTAGGAGATATACACATGGAATTCAATGAACTGGGAATAGAAAGCAAACCCGACTGGAACAGGATACGCCATCTGATGAAAGTCGGCATTTTTGCAGGTATTATCGTACTGGCGGGAGACGCGATCCTGGGCTGGGGCATATGCGATGAAAGCCTGAACGGTTTTGATCTTTATTTTTCCAGATACCTGACTGTATCCGATCTGCGGATCGTATTATCGGCCATCCTGGGACTGATCGGAATCCCTTTGGAAGTTCTGAGTTACTTCGGTATTTACAGGCTGATCGTTCCTTATTCAAAGAAGGATGCGCATGCCTATCGCTCCGGACTGCTGGGGATGCTGACATTTGGCGCACTGACACATGTGCTTTGCTGTATGATCGTTTATCTTGGAAAGATGCTGTACCGGTTGGACCCTGAGAACGCGGCGTCTGCGATCATCCGATCCGCTTCTTCTTTTCTTCTTCCTGTCACGATCCTGTTTTTCATCTTCTATATCCTGACCTCCGTCGTACAATTCAAGTCTTTTCGAAAAGGCCATACGCCTTATCCGAAGCGGTGCTGTATCTTCAATCCGCTTTCCGGACTGATCATTGCCATTCCCTTGAAAGCGATCGGAGATTACGCTTTGACCAATGCTCTGGTAACTGGCTGGATATCGATTGGATCGCTGTTTATGCTGACGGGACTGTTGATCATGAGCAGATCTGCAGAAGGAAAGGAAAGCCGTTATGAATAAGAAGATCTGGGATCTGTATGCGCCTATCTACAAACAGGCCATGAAGGCCGATCAGCACATCTATGATTTCATGTATCAAAGGATCCCTGAGAGAATCAAGAATAAAGACGTTCTGGAGATCGCAACAGGTCCGGGCCTGCTGGCGAAACACGTTGCGCCTTATGCAAGGAAAATAATTGCGACCGATTATTCGGACGGGATGATCGCAGAGGCCAGAAAGGGGACATACAGCGGCAACCTTGTTTTTGAGAAGGCGGATGCAGCAGAGCTTCCTTATCAGGATGAATTCTTTGATGTCGTCATCATCGCCAATGCCCTGCATATCGTCCCTGATCCAAAGAAGGTCCTGAAAGAAATCGATCGCGTTTTAAAACCGGATGGATTACTGATCGCCCCGAACTTCGTTGAACATAAGGGAACGATTTTGAGCAGGATCTGGTCCTTCATCCTGGTGATTGCCGGGGTACGTTTCGAACATCAGTGGTCATCTGAAGAGTACCTGGATTTTCTGAAGGCAAACGGGTGGGATGTTTTATTCCATAAAGAGATGGCTGCACGGATCGCCATGGTTTATACCGAATGTAAAAGAAAAGAATGATTCGGGATCACATAAATAAGCATATGAGGAGGA
>JAILBD010000275.1 GCA_024681275.1 Erysipelotrichaceae bacterium | reverse complement strand
CGGATGTCGGCGGCTTTGACGGCGCTTCTGACGTGTTCGATGTTGACTGTACCCAGGACGACCTGGACTTTTGCCGGATAACGCAGCAGCCAGGCGTAGGCGATGCTGTCTTTGCCGCAGCCGTATTTTTCGGCAAGCTCGTCCATGACGGCGTTGAGTCCCTCATATCTTTCTGAATCGATGAAGGTCCCTTCAAAATAGCCGATCTGCAGGGGTGACCAGACCTGCAGGGCGATATCGTTTTCTTTGAGGTATTCCAGGGTACCGGCGTCGCGCATGATCGAAGGGTCGTTGTTCATGTTGACGTTGAGTCCGGCGTCGATCAGCGGCGTGTGGACGATGGACATCTGCAGCTGGTCGGCCATGAGCCTGGAGCTGATGTTTTTCTGCAGATGATCGAGCTGGAAGCGGTTCATGTTGGAGACACCGAAGTGGAGGACCTTGCCTTCCTGATGGAGCTTCGTGAATGCCCGATCGACTTCTTCCGTTTCCATCAGGACATCGGGACGATGCAGGAGCAGCGAGTCGAGGT
Source organism: Erysipelotrichaceae bacterium (assembly GCA_024681275.1). Next base: position 3,279 of record JAILBD010000275.1, on the reverse strand, counting down.
GGTCGGTCTGCAGACGGGTCAGTATGCCTTCCACGGAGCTGATGATGTGTTCATAGGAGAAATCGAAGTAGCCTTTGCGGATCCCGCATTTGGATTGGATGAACATCTTCTCTCTGTCTGACGGGTGTTTCTTCAGATAGGTCCCGAAGAGTTCTTCACTGCGTCCGCCGCCGTAGATGTCGGCGTGGTCGATGAAGTTGATGCCTGTTTCCAGGACGCCTTTGACAAAACTTTCCATCTCCGTTTCCGTGAGGCCGGCGATGCGCATGCATCCCGAGGCGATGACGGAGACTTCCGTATTTCCATAGCTGACATATTTCATGATCTTTTTTCCTTTCGCTGACAGTTTCATTATACAGACCGGATTTTTTTCCGCAGAATTATTTTTCGGTACATACGTCTTTTTGATATGATTGAGTTGAGCATGAGTGTAAGAACAGATAAAAAGGATATCCTGGTCGTCAATTTCTTCGGTCGTTTTCAGATGTCTTACAACGGGAAGGCGATCACCGACAAGACCAGGAGCAGCAGCAATCAGTTCAACAGTCTGATGCAGATGCTGACACATTTCGCCAAAGAAGGCGTCAACAAGAACATGCTTCTGAATGTCCTGTTTTCAGGCAGGGATCTCAATGATCCCAATCATGCCATCCACTCCGTCATGTACAACGCGAAGAAGCGTCTGCAGTCCTATGGCCTTCCTGCCTTGAACTACTTCGTCTACAAGGAAGGAAAGTACTACTGGAACGAGGCGATCGCGATCCATGAGGATGCCAAGGTCCTCGAGGATGTCATGGCAAGGGCTCAAGAGGCAGAGGATAAAAAGGAGAAGATGGCCTTGCTGGAACAAGCCGTCTACCTCTATGACGGCGACTTTCTGGAGGATCAGATCGGCGTTCCCTGGATCACCAGGGAGAACGGGCGCTATCGCAGGCTTTTCATCAGCTGTGTCAATGAGCTGGCAAAGCTCTATGATGAAGAAGGGCGCTATGATGCCTTGAGGGATCTGGGACTTTATGCCAGCCGCATCCAGCCTTTCTCGAACTGGGAGATGCTGACGATGCAGGCGTATATCGCTGCCGGCTATATCGATGATGCCTATACGCTCTTTGATGACACGGTCGAGCTCTATCTGCATGAACAGGGCATCAAGCCTTCCAACAAGATGTTCGAGCTGATCAACAGGCTGGGCCAGCAGTTTGAACACAGTTCCGGTTCCCTGCAGGAGATACAGGATCAGCTGGAGGAAGGAGAAGGAAACAGAGGCGGTTACGACTGCAGCTATCCGGTCTTCCATGGCATTTATCAGGCGATCAGCCGCATTTCCGAAAGAAGCGGTCAGACGATCTATCTGATGCTGTGTACGATCGTGGATACCAAGGGCAATGTCCTGACAAAGGGCGAGAAGCTCGAGGAGCTTTCACCCCGTCTTGAGGAGGCGATCCGGACGACGATCCGTCGTTCCGATATCATGAACAAATACAACAAGGGCCAGTACCTGGTACTGCTGATGAATACGACGATGGAGAACTGCGAGATCATACAGAAGAGGATCAATGAAAAATTCATGGTGAACCGGCAGCGGATCTCGGTCAGGTATCACGTGAATCCGTTGAGGTAGGTGGATCATGGCAACACAGAGATATCTGGGGATACCCAATGCGGTCGTCTTATGCATAGACCGCCGTGTAAACAAGCTGGAGGGGCGTTTCTATCACCACTTTACCAGGGATCCTGTCGCTTTCGATGGCGGGACGGAGATGCTGCTGAAGATAGAAAAGCTCTATGACGACATGAATTTCCCGTTCAGAGGGAACAATGAGAGACACTTTATTGAAAGGAAGGACCCGGTCATGAAAGAAGAACTGACAAGAGCGATGGAAGATGATGAGATGCTGGAGATGCACGGCGATCTGGGTACTTTCATCATACGCGTCCAGCACCGCCAGAATTCTTCCTGGCAGGGCAGGATCACCTGGGTCGAAGAGGATAAGACAGTCTATTTCCGTTCGGTCTGGGAGATGATGAAGCTGATCGAGGAGGCATTGAAAGATCACAAGGATGAGACGGATCCGTCTGAAACGCCGTCCTGGGAAGGATAAGGAAGACAATAGAAAAGCCCCCTTCATCATCACGGGGGCATTTCTTTTGATTATTTAAGGGGATAAATATATACGATACAACTGATTTAGGGGGCTAGTATCGGCAAGGCCTCACTTCCTTGCATCTATATAGTACTAAAACAGTATAAACAGATTATGTTTGAATTATGTAAAATTATGTGAAAAGGGCACCCGATAAATATGCCGGGGATGATCGAAGAGGAGGTCTTTCATGAAATTCTGTCCGGAATGCGGAAAGCAGATCAGCGGAAATGAGAAGTACTGCAGTCAATGCGGTTACAAGATACCGGCTGACCTGAAAGGGTATCATCCTGACAGCGATGATATCAAGATCGGGTTTGACGGATCTGCGGATCCTCTTTCTTACAGCGGGCCGGCTGCGCAGAAAAAGTATCCGACTGAAGGGAAAAAGATCCTGATCGACTATTTTGAGAAGACCGTAGGCACGCCGGTCGGGAGGCCTTACCATGAGATGGTCCTCTATACCTTCTCCGATGATGAACTTCTGAAGGAGGAGTATCTCAATGGCGGAGCAGAGAACGAGCTGTGCATTCAGAAACTGGTCCCTCATCAGGCGTATGAGGATGCCATGAATGTCGTAAGGATTTTTCATCTGAAACAGCTTCTGGGGAGAAAGGGACACCCTTTGGCCGGGAAGGTCTATGTGATCAGATTCCGGGAGGATCCTGAAAGTGAAGAACTCTATCGTTTCAGCAGCGACAATGTCGGCAGGGAAGAGACGATGATGATGTTTCCGCAGATGCGGGATGTTCTATCGGAATACTGATGGGATGATCTCAGGATAAATTGATGGTCATATAGAATCGCTCTGGACTATGTTCAGAGTTTTTTTGAATATAATATCTAAAAAATAAGTCAAAAAACCGTTTGAAATATATGATTTATACTGATCTTTATGGTGCGGACATTCTAATATATGGGTGTGAGGAGAAGAGAAGACCGAAGCCTGGATCGATGCTCAGCTCCTGCAGAAAACGTCATTACCGGAGAGCCGGGTCTAGTCCTGCCGATCCCCTTAACAAGACCCCCTTATGTTTTTTCTCCTTTCCAAATACTGCCATGGACAGGAAGAGGATCCGGCTCCCTTATCTGAATATCGGAAATGAGAGGATAGTATCCTCTCATTTTTTGCTTG
>JAILBD010000236.1 GCA_024681275.1 Erysipelotrichaceae bacterium | reverse complement strand
CCCCTGAGGTGCTTTGTTATAATATCCTCAGAAAGAAGGTGGTTCAGATGGAATTCGATCTCAACAAGAAATACTGCTATTACTTCAAACAGATATCCGACATCCCCAGAGGATCTCGCAATGAGAAAGCCGTCAGCGACTATATCGTGAGCTTTGCCAGGGAACGCGGACTCAGATACATCCAGGACCAGGCGAACAACGTCATCGTCTACAAAGACGCAGCCCCGGGCTATGAAGAAGCCGGTGCTGTCATCCTGCAAGCCCACACGGACATGGTCTGCGAGAAAAACAAGGGAACGGAACACGACTTTGAAAGAGATCCTCTCGATCTCTACGTCGATGAAGAGGGCTGGCTCAACGCCAGAGGTACGACCTTGGGCGCTGACGATGGCCAAGGCGTCGCCTACATGCTGGCGATACTCGACGACAAAACACTGAAACATCCGGCACTGGAGTGCGCCTTCACTTCCATGGAAGAGATCGGACTTCTGGGAGCCAAGCAGCTGAAAGCGGAATACTTCAGCGCAAAAAGATACATCAACCTCGACGCCGGCGGCGAAGACCGCACCAGTACCACCTCCTCAGGCGGCACCAGAGCCATCTTCTGCAAAGAGCTGGAATACGAGGACAACGATACGCAGACCTTCTGCATACAGATCCGCGGTCTGAAAGGCGGACACTCGGCCGGAGTCATCCATCTGGAAAGAGGAAACTCCATCCATCTGGCAGCCAGGACAGCTGAAGAACTGCGGACCCTCTTCCCTGACATCCGCCTCGTCGACCTCAACGGCGGCATGAAGTTCAACGCCATCCCGAGGGAAGCCGACCTGACCTTCGTCAGCGGTGCCGACAGGGAAGAGCTTTTCCAAGCGGCACAAAAGATCTTCGACTCCATCAGCCAGGAACTCCGGTATTCCGATGAAGGATTCAGCGGAAAGATCTTCACAGCTGAAAAAGCTGAGAAAGCCATCAGCTCAAAACAAACGGAAGAGATCCTGCGCTTCATGTACACGATGCCAAACGGCTTCCAGCATCGCTCCATCGCGATTGAAGGACTGACCGTCGCCTCACTCAACACCGGCGTGGCCTTCATTGAAGACGGTAAGCTCTTCATCAACGACCTCATCAGAAGCGCAGCGCCATCCCATACCGACACGATGATCCATCAACTACAGATCCTCGCCGAAGTCTTCGGCTTTTCCTTCGATCACTCCAACCGCTACTACGGCTGGGATTACTCCAAAGACTCGAAGATGAGGGAGATCCTGAGATCCGTCCTTGCCGAAAAAGGCATCGAAATGAAAGAAGAAGCCTCCCACGGCGGACTGGAATGCGGCATCTTCAAAGGCCTTATTCCGGACCTGGACATCATCACCTATGGTCCGATCTCCAAAGGCGCCCACACACCGGACGAGAAACTGGATCTCGCCTCCTTCGACAGGGCCTACGTCAATCTCACGGCCGTCCTGGAAAGATGTCATTAAACATAGATCCCATGCATCCCGCATGGGACTTTTTATTCCCGCAAGAGCTGCTCATGATAAAATAAGAGTAAGGAGTTAAACAGAATGAAAGATAATAACATTTTCGATGTCGTTTTATTGTTTGCTTTACCGGCTTCCGGTAAAAGTGAAGTCAGACACCTGCTTTCAAACGTTGAACCGGACCGTCTGGTCAGAGAGTTCCACATCGGTGAAAACGTTCAGCTCGACGACTTCCCTTATGTCTACATGATGCGCTGTGTCGATGAAGAACTGACCAAACTGGGCGAGAAACCGCTCTTTGCAGATAAGCCTGGCTCCGTATTCAAAGACGACCGCTTCTTCGGCGCACTGATCAGGATGCTGAACGAAGATTACGAAGATCTTTTCACAAAGAAACAGATCGAGACCGACAATGTCGCGAAATACTTCCTCGACCGCTTCGATCAGGCCTGCAGAGACTGCGATATCGACATCCGCGTCGACACCCTGCCGGAAGAAGTCAGAGAGAAAGTCTATGTCGGCATGACACCTCTGTGCACACAGATGCTGAAAGACAAGTACGACAACTATCCTGACACCATGGAAGGAAAGACCTGCGTCATCGAGATGGCAAGAGGCGGCGATATCAACTCCACACTGCCGCTGACCGGTTCCGAAGGCTATCAGTACAGCCTGAGACAGTTCTCCGATCACATCCTCTCCGATGCGGCCATCCTCTACATCTGGGTCACTCCGGAAGAATCCAGAAGAAAGAACCACGACAGAGCCGTACCGGGCGAAGACGGATCGAGCCTCTTCCACGAGACACCGATCGAAGTCATGTACCACACCTACGGCGTCTGCGATATGATGTGGCTCAGGGAACACTCTGAAAAACCTGACACCGTCACCGTCAAGGAACACGGCAAGACCTACCATGTTCCGATTGGCGTCTTCGACAACCGCGTCGACAAGACGACTCCGTTCAGATCCGAACCGGAGACATGGGATCCGCAGCTGGTCGATGAAGCCATCACGGCGATCAAGGAAGCTACGGACACGATGTGGGACAACTACAAGTAGAAGTGCCTGAAGGCCGCAAGGCCTTCTTTTTTTTCAATGATAACAGGGGGACATCACCGAAAAGATCAGATCCCTCGATCGCCTCTCTCCTGCAAGCAATGTCTGAGTATGTGAAACATTGAACCATATCCTCCAGAAGGTGCCTGTGCCGTCATCCTGCTCATGCGATCGGCCCACGAAAAAAGGATCATCCATTCCGGAAAGATGATCCGGCATGGATGATCCTCGTTTTTCATCGATGAAGCTGCAAAGCTTCTTATTTAATCGCCCGACATCAGCTGACCGGAGATCGCGACGACCACAGATGCGTAAGTCGGATACTCGGCTGCCTTATCGTGCGTCTGACCGTCGACCGTGATGTAAAGCACAGTGCCCGGACGATAGACGATCGTGAATTCGGATTTGATCTCGTAGTTGGTGAAGCCCTTGCTCTTGAGATAGATCTCCATCCGCTCCTTCACCTTGCTGTAGCTGCCATCCTCATCGGAGAAAGACTGCTGGATGTCATCGAAACTGTCAAGACGCGCTGTCGGGATCATCGGACCTGACGAGACGATGTAATTGATCGAATCGCCCTTCTTCTTGGTGCCTGAATCGTTCGAGATGATGCGGCCCGCCGGGACCATCGAAGTCTGCAGTGTGCGGATGCCGGTCTTCAGGCCGTTGCTCTTGAGGAAGGTCAGGAAAGTCTCTTCCGCTTCA
>JAILBD010000123.1 GCA_024681275.1 Erysipelotrichaceae bacterium | reverse complement strand
AAGGAGAATGCGTCGCCTGGACCGTCAAATCTGAAGAAGAATATAAAAAGATAAAGCCGTATTATCAGTGCTTTATCTTTGATTCCTATATTCCAGATAACAGGGATCTCTGAGCTTTATTCACTCAGTCCCTTGGCATATTCAAAGAAATCGTTGAAGCCATCCAGAGACATCGCTCCGTTGGCATAACAGATGAAGTGACCTTCCGGATCGATGATGTAAGTGGTCGGATATGAATTGACACCGCAGTAATAGAAGAGGACATTGTCCGCATCGATGATGACCGGCAGCTGCAGGTCATTTTCTTTTACAAAGGCATCGATGTCTGCCCTGCCGTTACCTTCGTTGACCGGTGCCATGACATAGAAGCATTCCACTTCTTCATTCTTCGCAAACTCCTGGTATTCCGGTATCTCCATCTTGCAATAGGTACACCAGGTCGTCGTGAAATTCAGCATCAGATACTTCCCCTTATAATCGGAAAGCCTGACCCTGTTGCCCTGCACATCTTTGAATTCATGATCGATCAGATAAGCACCGATGTCCTCGGTCCTGGACTCGCTGCTTCCGGAAGCAAGATCCTTCATCGCCATGATCTGCCTTGAAGCATCGTGGATCATATACACACCGAACAAGATCAGAATGACACCCGCAAGGATCATGACATAGCGCATGATCTTTTTATTCCTGCCGATGAAATCAAGGACCTTTTCGGTAAACAGACCCGTGATCAGAAACGGAACGATCAGACCAAGTCCATAGACAACGATATAGAGATAGCCTGCCGAAGATGTCGCAGCCATCAGCAAGGCATTCGCCAGCAGAGGCCCGATGCAAGGAGACCAGCCAAGAGAGAAGACAAAACCGAGCAGAAAAGCTTTCAGGAAGTTCATCTTCTCAAGACCTACTTTGAATCCCGGTCTCCATTCCCTGTTCAGGACATCGATGTGGATCAGCCCACACTCATGCAAACCGAATATCACCAGCAAGGTCCCGCCGATGATGGAAATGATCTGTCCATATCTGTCCAGAAGATCCTTCAGGAAATTCAAAGAAAGGCACAATAAGAAAAAGGTCAGGCAGATCCCCAGAACGAAGAAAAAGGTAGATAAGAATACCTTAGCTTTCTCATAATGGGTAATCCCGTCTTCATCCGTATGCTTGTGCTCTCCCGCCAGATAAGACATATACAGCGGGATCAGAGGCAGCACACAGGGAGAGAAGAAAGACAGGATCCCTTCCAGGAATATTCCGCTCAGACCTTGCAGATCCATATTTTATCTCAGAAAGATCAGAATGATCAGACCCATCAGTATCCTGTAGACACCAAAGATCGTAAACGTGTTCTTCTTGATGTAATTCAGGACGAACCTGATCATGAAGAGTGAGACCGCAAAAGCGGCGGCACAGCCTGTCAGAAGCGTCACGATCTCACCAAAAGAGACGGCCGCTGAGAACTTGAGCATCTTCATCAGGCTGGCTCCAAACATCACCGGGATCGCGACTTCAAAAGTGAACTCGGTCGCAGCCGAACGGGAGATGCCTAAAAGAAGTGCGGCAATGATCGTTGAACCGGAACGGGAAACGCCCGGGAACACAGCAGCGACCAGCTGCGCCAGACCGATGATCAAAGCCTGCATATAAGTGATGGACCTCGTCGAATCAACGATCGGCTTCCTGCCTCTGATCATCATCTCAACGACGATAAAGACGATGCCCACCAGGATCAAAGCGGCTCCAATGAAAGTCATCTCATTCTTTTCATTGATGAAGGTGATGAGATCCTCCAGAAGCAGTTCAAAGAGGATGACCGGCAGGCAAGCCACGACGATCTTGAGCCAGAGGATGAACTTGTCCTTCTTCACATAAGACAGGATCCCCTGTCCCAAAGGATTGCGGGTCCTTCCGAAAGGCCAGATCTTATTCCAGAACACCAGCAACAAGGCGATGATGGCACCAAGCTGGATGACGACTTCAAAGACCTCATAGAACTCCGCAGAGACATCCAGAGGAAAGAAGACGTTCAGGATCTTCATATGCGCAGTCGAAGAGATCGGCATCCATTCCGTGATACCTTCTATGATACCGAATAATATGGCTTTTATGACGTTCATGAGGTCCTCCTAATTGAAAGTGACGAGCTCTTCTTTCGGAGCTTCCGCAACTTTGAAATCATCCACTTTCAAAGCGCACATCTCCATGCCCTCATCATTCTCGATGCACAGAGATGTCCCGCTCAAAGTATAGTACTTATCCTTGTCGATCTGATCTTCGCTGAGTCCAATGACCGGCAAAGCGATATCCGTGATATCCTCAGCACAACAGACCATGGCCTTGCGGCCCATGATCAGGACATTGTCCGTATCTTCGATCTTGCCGGCATACTTGGCCTTGATCGTCAGCTTCTTGCGGTCGTATTTCTGCGGATTGTCCACCGCATCCATGAACCAGAGCCCGTAGTCCGTATCGGAAATATCCAGAGGCTTGCTGACATCGAAGAGTTCATCTTCGATCTTGTTGGAGACATTGCCATCCTTGTCTTCAAAGATCAGTTCGATATACTGATTGATGGACTTCAGATTGTTGCGCAGATAGCGCTTGTCGACATCGTCCGATCTGTTCAGGATGACGACTTCCGCATTCACGACGTGGTTGTAAAGGAACTGACGCAGATTGGTCAGATACATCTGGAACTTGGAAGCATCGATCGTCGTCAGTGTCTGTGCGAGCTCCCACTTGCTGATGAAGCCG
>JAILBD010000113.1 GCA_024681275.1 Erysipelotrichaceae bacterium | reverse complement strand
GACACGAACATCACTTTCAAGCCGGAAAGGCCCAGAAGCAAGGAAAACTTCGATATCGTCATCCCAGACGAGGAATGTCTGGTCTTCGATACCTTCAACTTCAAACTGGCCATCATCGACGAGCTCATGTACAAGCAGCTGGTCCTGAAGCCGTATTTCGATATCTATGACTACATGGCTTTCAAAAAGGCGCACTGGAACCTGGAAACAGACAGAAACATCAGAGCAGCCGTCAGCTACTTCAGGCAATTGCCCATCCCGGCAAGATTTGCCGATCTTGTTGAGAAGATCGAAATGGACGGATCTGACGAGATCTACATGCAGATCGCTCCGCAGTGGGATGGCAGGGATGACCGGTTCGATTTCCATAAAGTCACAGAAAGAGAGATCGGCCAGTTCAGAAACCTGAAGAAAATGACCGTATTCGGCAACAGCGGGAATGTGACCGGTCTTCGAAAGACGTGCGGACCGATGGGCATAGAGGCCGAAGCTCTGGCCGAGACAGAATGAACATTTCATTCGATAAACAAAGGCTTCTTTCCTGGTTTCTAAAGCAACAAAGGCATCAACATTATGAAAACTGGTAAAACATCAAAAACGATCATCCTGATCCTCTTGTCCGTCCTGATCCTTACGGCGTGCGGTCAGAAGGCAGACACGAAAGACGACCTCGCATCCTGCAGATATCAGGAATATGCCGGAATGAGTGCAGAAGAGATCGTGTTTTCGCTCACGATGGAACAGAAGGCCATGCAGATGGTGCAGCCCGCCTGCTACAACACGGATCCGAAAAAAATGAAAAAGAACTGTTACGGAAGCATCCTTTCCCGCAACTTCTACTACGATTCAAAACAGTGGCGCGCATACATCGGCAGCTTCCAGGAGATGGCGGTCAGATCCGAAGCGGGGATCCCGTTCATCTATGGGCAGGATGATGTCCACGGTGTCAACTATGCGCTAAATACCGTGATCTTTCCTCACAACATCGGCCTGGGTGCCGCAGACGATGAAGAGCTCATGTATCAGATCGGGCAGATCACAGCCGACGAGGCAAAACTCTGCCACATGTTGTGGAACTTTGCGCCATGCATCGCTCAATCGAACGATCCCCGCTGGGGCAGGACCTATGAAAGCTACGGCTCGGATCTTGAGGCGATCAAAAGGCTGAGCACCGCTTACACGAAGGGTCTGCAGGATGGCGGGATCATCGCTTGCGCCAAACATTTCTTTGGTGACGGTAACGTCGCTTACGGAAGCGGCGAAGGAGAAATGCTGATCGATCGGGGAGACGCGGTCCTGAATGAGGAAGAGATCGAAGCGCTGCTCTCTGTCTATCAGGCGCAGATCGATGCGGGAGTCAGGACTATCATGATCAGCCATTCCTCTGTGAATGGGATCAAGATGCATGAAAACAGGAAGTACATCGATCTGCTGAAAAACGAAATGGGCTTCAAAGGCTTTGTCGTGAGCGACTGGAATTCGATCCAGAACACCTCAAAACGAAGCTATTATGATCAGGTAGTCACAGGAATCAACGCAGGGATCGATATGCTGATGGAGGTCGATCACTTTGATGAAGCCGCTTCGATCATCGTCAAGGCGGTAGAGAACGGTGATATCAGCCAGGAGCGCGTCGATGATGCGGTCAGAAGGATCCTTCAGGTCAAGATGGATATCGGGGTCATCGCTGACCCGTTCTGCGAAAAGATGGAGACGGTACAGAAAGAGACCGGTTCAAAAGGGTACAGAGAGATCGCGGAGAAAGCGGTCGAAGAAAGCCTGGTGCTGATCAGGAACCAGAACGATATCCTTCCTTTGCGGGAAGGCACGAAGATCTATGTCACAGGCCCTGCCGCAAACAACGATGTCGCGCAATGCGGCGGCTGGACGATGGACTGGAATCAAAGCAATCTGCCGGACATCCCCGGTGTCACCTCGATCAGGGAAGGTTTCTTACAGAAAGCTGAAGCGCGAGGGATCACCCTTACAGACAAGGCGGAAGACGCGGACGTCATCATCCTGGTGCTGGGCGAGAAGGCTTATGCGGAATGGAACGGCGATGCTGAAGATCTTGATCTCTGCGGAGAGTTCGGCCTGTCAGGAAACAAAGAAGCGATCGATCAGGCAAACGCCCTGGGCAAGCCGGTCGTAAGCTGCATCGTTGCCGGCAGGAACGTCTTCATCAGCGACTACATGGATCGCTGGGATGCGGTCGTGATGTGCTATCTGCCTGGCTCGGAAGGTCAGGGCGTGGCGGATGTGCTTTGCGGTGAATGTGATTTCCAAGGCACACTGCCCAGTCCGTGGTATGATTCGGTCCTTGGGATCGAAACGAAAACAGCATGGCTGGAAAGAGGTTTCGGCCTGACATATAAAGAAAACGCAGAATGATAAACGAAATAATAAAGAGAGGTCGATAGGATGAAATACTACACCACATTAAAGGAAAGCAAGAAACAGGATTCCGGAAACGGACACTATTCTTATCCGCTTCTGGATGAG
>JAILBD010000111.1 GCA_024681275.1 Erysipelotrichaceae bacterium | reverse complement strand
CTGATAATTCGGTCGTTCCGGCCGGTTCTCTGATCCTGCACACTCCTGAGACCTTCCTGTAAAAATGAAACAAGAGACACCAGCGGGTGTCTCTTTTGAATTGCATCGTTCAGATCAGCGTATCGATGGCTTCTTTGAGGTAAAGCAGATACTCATCAAGTTTCTGCAGCGGGATGCCGCTGTAGCCGATCAGGATCATGTTCTCCGGAGCCTTGTCCCGGTCATGGAAGTAGTCTTTTGTCGGATAGATAGCGATGCCCCGTTCATGAAAATGAGCGAGTATTTCTTCCTGACTGCTTTCAGTCGGCAGCGAAAGGACGAAGTGGGTCCCGCCGCCGATGCCGTATATCCTGATCCTGTTTCCGTAATCCTCATGAAGGAAGGAGATGATGCGGTTGTGTTTCTTGCGAAGCAGGTTGCGCATTTTGGCTATCCTGGAGCGGTAGAGTCCGGAGCGGATGTATTTCTCGATCGTCAGCTGGATCAGAGCCGATGCCGGGGAGGAGATCAGGATCTGTCTGCTGATCTTTTCATAGTCAAGATCATCAGGCAGGACGACATAGGAGATCCTCAGATCAGGTGACAGGGATTTGGAGAAGGAGCCCAGGTAGATGACGCTTTCGCCCCTATCCAGAGAGAATAAGGATGGTATGGGCTGTTCCCGGTAGCGCAGTTCCGCATCATAGTCGTCTTCAATGATGTAGTTATGATACTCTTTTGCCCATCTGAGCAGCTGCAGACGCCGTCCTATCGGCAGGATGGCACCCAAAGGAAACTGGTGGGATGGAGTGACATAGGCGATGGCGTTTTCCGCTTTGCCGATCTGATCGATGATCATGCCGTTGTCATCCACTTTGACCGGCTTGATCGCATAGCCCGCCTGCCTGAAGATGTCTGAACTGTCCTCGTGACCCGGATCTTCCATGTAGAGGGTGTGAAACTCTTCCGGCAGCAGCTTCTGCAGCAGGGAGATCGAATAGTGGTGACCGCCGGTGATGAAGATCTGTTCAGGAGAGACTTGCATATCGCGTACTTCGTAGAGATAAGCACTGATGGCTTCCCGCAGACCGTAGACTCCGCCGGGGTCGGCGTTGCTCAGGCTCTCTCTGTTTTCGAGTTCGTTCATGGCTTCTTTCAGGCAGCGGCGGAAGCCCGTGTTCCGGTAGAGGTTGGGTTCCAGAGCACCGTAGCGGAAGTCATATGTATAGTGACCTTGGTTTGACATCTTCTTTTGCAGGGGAGACTTTTCTTCCGTGTTCAAGGAGAAGGAAGGGAGTTCTTCCACGTAAAAACCCGATCCGATGGTCGAGCGGATGAAGCCTTCCGATTCCAGCTGCTGGTAGGCGTTCAGGACCGTGTTGCGGCTGAGGTGGTACTCTTCCGAAAGGGCCCTGGTCGCCGGCAGGCGTTCTCCGGTCTTCAGCTGGCCGAGGATGATCTGTTCCCTGAATTGCCGGTAGATCTGAAGGTAGATGGGATCTTTGTCATTTCTGTCGATCTTGATCATGATTGGTACCATAAAATTATATAAAATTGGTACTTTTAAGTAAAACGATTTGTTGGTAAGGTGGTATTGATAAAAAGGGGACACATAGCCTATGACAAATATGAAAACGAGAAAACTGGTCTATACGGCCATGTTTGCGGTGATCAACTTCGTCGCTTTCACCTATGGGAAGATCACGATCCCGATCACGGCGGGAACTTCGACAGCGATCCACATCGCCAATGCGGTGGTGGTCCTGTCGGCCTGGTTCCTGGGACCTGTCTATGGAGGACTGTCGGGAGCGATCGGTCTTTCGATCGCTGATGTCCTGGATCCGCGTTACATCGTCTCAGCACCGAAGACTTTCCTGCTTAAGTTTTTGATCGGTCTTATCGCAGGCGTCACGGCCAGACACTTCCATCTGAAGGAGAAGACGGATCGCAAGGAGATCATCCTGATCACAACGACTTCCGCCATTGCGGCCCTTGGTTTCAATGTGATCGCTGATCCGATCGTGGGATACCTTTACAGGAACTATCTGCTGGGCATTCCGCAGGAGGCGGCAAAGATCATCGCTTCCTGGGTCGCCGGTACGACGGCGATCAATGCGGTGGCCTGCGTCTTTGTTTCGGTCATCCTGTACCAGGCGCTGTATAAGTCTTTCCTGCCGCGTCTGCCTAAGGGGGACTGATCCATGAAGATCATCGTGATAGATGGTCAGGGCGGCAATATCGGCCGCCAGCTGGTCAAAGACATCAGAGAGAGTTTTCCGGATGTGTATATCCGGGCGATCGGTACCAATTCCACGGCGACGGGAAACATGTTGAAGGGGGGAGCTGATGAGGCTGCTACGGGTGAGAATGCCCTGATCGTGGCCTGCCGTCAGGCTGATATCATCGTCGGTCCGATCGGTATCATCGTTCCGGATGCCCTTCTGGGGGAAGTCACAGCGAGGATGGCGGAGGCGGTCGGAGCCAGCAGCGCTCAGAAGATCCTGATCCCTTTGAACAGGTGTGATGTCCTCGTACCGGGTCTGAAAGACAAGAGCACGGGAGAGCTTCTGAATGATGCTTTGGATATGATACGTGATATAATGGATTAGAACTTTACAGGAAGTAAGGATCATCAGCTGAAGCTTTAGAAGAATATT
>JAILBD010000110.1 GCA_024681275.1 Erysipelotrichaceae bacterium | reverse complement strand
CTGATAATTCGGTCGTTCCGGCCGGTTCTCTGATCCTGCACACTCCTGAGACCTTCCTGTAAAAATGAAACAAGAGACACCAGCGGGTGTCTCTTTTGAATTGCATCGTTCAGATCAGCGTATCGATGGCTTCTTTGAGGTGAAGCAGATATTCATCAAGTTTCTGCAGCGGGATGCCGCTGTAGCCGATCAGGATCATGTTCTCCGGAGCCTTGTTCCGGTCACGGAAGTAGTTCTTTGTCGGATAGACGGCGATGTCCCGTTCGTGGAAATGGGCGAGTATTTCTTCCTGACTGCTTTCAGTCGGCAGCGAAAGGACGAAGTGGGTCCCGCCGCCGATGCCATATATCCTGATCCTGTTTCCGTAATCCTCATGAAGGAAGGAGATGATACGGTTGTGTTTCTTGCGAAGCAGATTGCGCATCTTGGCTATCCTGGAACGGTAGAGTCCGGAGCGGATGTATCTCTCGATCGTCAGCTGGATCAGAGCCGATGCCGGAGAGGAGATCAGGATCTGTCTGCTGATCTTTTCGTAGTCAAGATCTGAGGGCAGGACGACATAGGAGATCCTCAGATCTGGTGACAGGGACTTGGAAAAGGAGCCCAGGTAGATGACGCTTTCGCCCCGGTCCAGGGAATATAAAGACGGAATAGGCTGTTCCCGGTAGCGCAGTTCCGCGTCATAATCGTCTTCGATGATGTAATTGTGCTTTTCTTTTGCCCATCTGAGCAGCTGCAGACGCCGTCCTATCGGCAGGATGGCACCCAAAGGAAACTGGTGGGATGGGGTGACATAGGCGATGGCGTTTTCTGTTTCGCCGATCTGATCGATGATCATGCCGTTGTCATCCACTTTGACCGGCTTGATCGCATAGCCGGCCTGCATGAAGATGTCCGAACTGTCCTCGTGACCCGGATCTTCCATGTAGAGGGTGTGAAACTCTTCCGGCAGCAGCTTCTGCAGCAGGGAGATCGAGTAGTGGTGACCGCCGGTGATGAAGATCTGTTCGGGAGAGACTTTCATGTCTCGGACTTCGTAGAGATAAGCACTGATGGCTTCCCGCAGACCGTAGACTCCGCCGGGGTCGGCGTTGCTCAGGCTCTCTCTGTTTTCAAGTTCGTTCATGGCTTCTTTCAGGCAGCGGCGGAAGCCTGTGTTCCTGTAGAGGTTGGGTTCCAGAGCGCCGTAACGGAAGTCATACATGTAATGTCCTTCTTTTGACATCTTCTTTTGCGGGCGAGACTTTTCTTCCGTGTTCAAGGAAAAAGAAGGAAGCTCTTCCACGTAAAAGCCCGATCCGATGGTCGAGCGGATGAAGCCTTCCGATTCCAGCTGCTGGTAGGCGCTCAGGATCGTGTTGCGGCTGAGATGGTACTCTTCCGAAAGCGTCCTGGTCGCCGGAAGACGTTCTCCGGTCTTCAGCTGGCCGAGGATGATCTGTTCCCTGAACTGGCGGTAGATCTGAAGATAGATGGGATCTTTGTCATTTCTGTCGATTTTTAACATAATTGGTACCATTAAATTATATAAAATTGGTACTTTTAAGTAAAACGATTTGTTGGTAAGGTGGTATTGATAAGAAGGGGGAATTCAGCCTATGACAAATATGAAGACAAGAAGACTGGTCTATACAGCCATGTTCGCGGTGATCAATTTCGTCGCTTTCACATACGGAAAGATCACGATCCCGATCACGGCAGGCACTTCGACAGCGATCCACATCGCCAATGCGGTGGTGGTCCTGTCTGCCTGGTTCCTGGGGCCTGTCTACGGAGGACTGTCGGGCGCGATCGGCCTTTCGATCGCCGATGTGCTGGATCCGCGTTACATCGTCTCGGCACCGAAGACTTTCCTGCTAAAATTCCTGATCGGTCTGATCGCAGGCGTCACAGCCAGACACTTCCATCTGAAAGAGAAGACGGATCGCAAGGAGATCATCCTGATCACGACGACTTCCGCCATTGCGGCCCTTGGTTTCAATGTGATCGCCGATCCGATCGTGGGTTACCTTTACAGGAACTATCTGCTGGGCATCCCGCAG
>JAILBD010000095.1 GCA_024681275.1 Erysipelotrichaceae bacterium | reverse complement strand
CGCAACAGGGAGAGGGATGTCGCCATCGAACACACAGGCGTCGTCTATACGAAGAATCTCGTGCAGGCCATCAGCGAGTACGGATACAGGACGGACAGGATCGATGCGAACTTCACGTCTTTCGAATTCACGGATGAGGCGATTCCTGTGAGCGATGAAACGTGCAACGATATCGTGATCACGATATCGAGCCGAAGTTGGGTCAAGCACTGGACTTATTCCAAGGCGGACCAGCTCTATCACACCGATGATTTTGAGAACAGTCTGACCAGAAAGAACATCATCGTCCTTTGCGATGAGACGGAATACATCACCAAGCCGGGTGCTCATTTCTCGTATTGCAACTATCATCTCGATCATGGAGAGGGCAAGCTTGCCAGCATGGGTACTGTCATGGACATCAGCTGGAGCGTTGAGAAGGGTAAACTGGTGATCAGAGACACGGAAGGCCAGATCGTCAGTCTGAACCGAGGCAAGACCTATATCGCCTGGATCTCTTCCAACTTGGGCGGTTCGATCGAGATCAGCTAGATCTATCAATAGAAAAACACCATTTGAGAATGGTGTTTTTAATACGTTGTTTCTGTTTTCACAGAGATCCGCATGTATCAGAAATGGAGATGGGAGAGATCGATCCCAATCTCCTTTTTTTGTTTCTCTTCTTCTCTTTTATAGGAAGCGATTTCGGCGCTATTTTCCATGAACAGATCATCCTCTTCCTCCTCATTTGAGAAGTACTTACGGAAGCGCTTCGGACAGCCCTGCGGCTCCGGCATATAATCTCCATAGAGGGAAAGATCTCCGTTAGCGATCAGCTGTTTGTAATCATACAGGGCATCTTCCAGTTCGATGTAGCCCACGCTTTTGTTTCCGCCCGTCTGGTGTGTGACATGCTGCTGATAGGTCAGCCTGCCCGGTGGGGCATCAGGAAAACGGAACCTGTCGGTATCTCTGTGCGATCCGCAGTATTCAAAGATGGTGTAGTAGCAGTGGTGGCCTGATGCGGCCCTTCTTGCCAGCATACGGTTTTCCATGTACACGGGATGCGCGCGCTCATCAGATTCCGTACCATAGATGTACAGGGAAGTGCCGCTGGAAGGATCGATGAGGACCGGGATCGCCGCACAGCTGTAATCCGGATCTTTGTCCATCAACCTGAAGAGTTCCTTGGTGTCTTCGATGTCTTCTTTATTTATGTCTGCCGAATATGTGTGATCATAGCCCTGGAGGAAATAGGCTGTCTTTTCTCTTTGGAAAAAATCATCGACCATGCGGATGGAGGGGTCGATCTTTCTTTGGTGCAGGGTCTCAGTTCCGTTAACAGAATAGCCGGCATCGTAAAGCCACATCTTGGCTTGGGCGACGAGTGCTTCAGCCATAAACATCCCGGATAGTCTGATCAGATCATCGGACTGTCCGATCGGACTTTTCTTTCCTTCATCCAGGGAATGAAAGATCTTTTCCGTCCGTTTGTAGAAGAGGCGGTATTCTCTTTGTCCGGTCAGGTCCGAATGAAGCTCTTCTCTGCTGTCTTGAGAAAGATAGGGGAAGAGATCCCGGCATAATAGGATCTGTTTGTAGACATTTTCCTGAATGCGGATCTTTTTGTCGAGGGCTACTTTTAGTAAAGAAATGAAATAGGTGCGTTCATCGATTTGCTTCTTTGCGTATCTTTCGTCGAGTTCTTTCAGAAGAGCGACGGCTGAATTCGAAGAGAATTTCTTTGTCTTTTTCAGTTCTTCTGCCAGAAACGGAAGAGAACTTTTTGAGGGGATGTCAAAAGTGAATTCTTTGACTTCGTTGAGCAGAAGAGAATAGAAATCTGTCCGGAAGCCCATCTATCGATCCTCTTCTTTCTTCAGGTGTTTTTCTGTTTTGGCGAAGATGTCGTAGATCTGATAGAACGCTGCGGGATCTGTATAGACAGAGCCTGTATGTTCGATGGACCAGACGTCGATCATGCCTGATATTGCGTCGGTGAATGCCTGGGGCGAAATGGCGTATTGCTGGAAATGGAGGAAGCGGTGAAGCCATTTTTCCATTTCCGTCTCGTCTTCACTGATCCCGTTGTCTTTCTCCTCTTCATACTGTGTGATCCATGTCCGGGGCACATCGATGTGATGGGAAGCACAGCGTTCAAGTAAAAGATCGATGTCGCGTTCCGAGGCACCCATCTGTTTTCTGAAGGATAAGAGAGGTCCACCTTTGTCTGAAGACTGGGGATAGCAGATGCTGATAAAGGTCCGGATCGTATCTGTCCTGTTCAGGTCGTAGGCGATCTCTTTGCAGTATGTCACATACTTATCCGCTTCGGGCTTCAGATGAACGGGGTTCGTCAAAGGCGCTTCCAGAAGCTTTTGGAAACGCGCAAGAAGAAGTTCTTCATAGAAGGGATAGAACTGTATTCCGGATGAAAGATCGATGATCGCGGAAAGCGTTGCTTCAGGATCTTCATAGAGCGATATAAGGGCACAGGCGGTAAAAGAACAGAAGAGATTTCCTCTGTAGGCATCAAGGACTTCCGTTTCTCTTTCCGGGACCCTGTACTCTTTTTTATGTTCCGTATAGAAGGTGCGGTAGCTCACGTAGATGCAAAGGGAATGGATCAGTTCTTTCAGCAGTTTTTCGAATCTTTCTTGCGAAAAGTTCCCGTCCTGATCGCTGATGAGCCCCCTTATTCCTGTCTCTCTGCCGGTCATAAGGTCCAGCAGGTCCTGTATCTTCCTCTTTGTCTTCAGCTTTCTGAAATAGAAAGAATCATAAAGATCCAAAAGCTTTTCACTCATATCGATGGCTTCCTCCTGTCTGCTACCTTGATTCTAGCATGTTTTTCTGCCGATCAGAATATTATTCCGTAGAAATTACGGAATGAAAATATGACCGATCTTAAAATGAAGATGTTTCCGATGAACTGAAAGGAGATGATGACTGATTGGATCGCGGAAACAGAAGATCCGGTCATCAGAAAACTATGAAAAGAAACAAAAACATGTTCAGAACTTATATCGAACGTCAGCTCTGCCCGATCAAGGCAGAAAAAGAAGCCTATCATCTTTCTCGCAAATGCGGCGTTTCGATCGAAGATGCCCAGCTCTTCCTCTGGGCAAGACAGGAACTTTATACGGATATCAGAACCGATGCAGAATTCATCATCTGCGACAATCTCACAGAGATCGAAAGAAATCTGAATGTGATATCAGGCCTGAGCAGAAAAAAGATCTCTTCGCTTCTCTATCATTCCGATCTCTATCGGAGAGAGAAGGGAAAAGAAAGAGAAGAATACAGAACATTTTTCCCGACGGCGTATTCCTATATGGAAATGGATCTAGAGAAAGAAGGTGATAGATATGATGCCAAATGTGATTAAAGAAAGTTCCCGCGGCTTTGACCGCGTCAGCATCGAAGACGAGCTCTTCCTGAGCAGAAAGATATTCCTGAGCCAGCAGATCGACGCAGATTCGATGGACGCGCTGATCAAGCAGATCCTCTTCCTTCATCAAAGTGATCCGGAAAAAGAGATCACGATCTATATCAACTCTCCGGGCGGAGAAGTCCAAAGCGGGCTGGCTGCCTATGATCTGCTGAGACTGATCGAAGCACCCGTTACTACGGTCTGCATCGGTCAGGCTGCTTCGATGGCAGCGATCCTTTTTCTGGCTGGCAAAGATAGGATCATGCTTAAGGATTCGCTGCTTATGATCCACGATCCCGCTCCCGCAGGCGGAGATCTGAAGGGCATGAAACCTGCCGAGCTCGAAGAAAAACTGAATGACCTGAAGCGTACCCGCGATATCCTTTGTTCCATCATCGCCGAAAGAAGCGGCGAGACACTTGACAGGATCATGGAAAAGACCCGCAGGGACACTTTCTTCAGTGCAGAAGAATCATTGGCCTTTGGTCTGGCGACGAAGATCGCAGAAAGGATATAGAAATGAAAAAGATAAGTCTTGAAAAAAGGATCAGAAGACTGAAGTCCGGAATGTGTTCTTCTCAAGAGCACATCCTTCCGGGTCTGAGCAGATTCGCGGACCTGCCTGTTGCGGCGGTCCTGGAAAAACTGTTTGATGATCTGCTGAAATACTTCGGCAACTTTATGGATCTGAATTTCAGAAAACCGTTCACCGAGATCAGCTATGGCGATCTGGCGGTGATCATCGCCAGCGATTACATGAATAAGGGCATCCGCAGCGATCGCGTGATCGATTCTCTGATATTGCTCTACTTCAGCAGCATGGAGATCGACGCCTGCTTCCGTTCGTTCAGGGAAAAATTTCATACCGATGCCGATAAGGAACAGTATCTTGAAAAGCTGGGTCTCGCTGATGTCAGATGCTTCAGCAATCTCAGGCTCGGCGAATATCTATCAGCCGTTCAGGATCTGGATCTGCCTGAAAGCGTCGCAAAAAAGCTCTATGCATTCCGCCTGGAAAAAGCGGGCGTCATGTCGAAGACGATGCAGGATATCTATCTGGATCTTTCCATGCATGCGTCGAATTTCGATAAGGCGATCATCGATCCGCTTGATTCCGGTTTCGTGGCGAATTCGCTCATGATCCGCGAGCGTCTGATCGAACTCTTCGTCATCCCTGTCGCCTGTCTGACCGTAAAGAAAGGAGAAACAAGATGAATACTGAAAATGAAAACAGAATGAATTACTCTGGTATCCACCATCTGGCGAAGGATATTTTCTTCAATACCGATACCTGGAAAAGCGGGACCAACAACAATGTCCTGGTGATCGGTCCCACCGGTGCTGGAAAGACCAGATCCTATGTCAGACCCAACATCCTTTACAGCCATGAAAGCATGATCGTCCTCGATACGAAGGGAAACCTTCATCGGGACTTTGCGGATATCCTTTCCTGCAAAGGATACGAAGTGAAGCTGATCGATTTCACCGATCTGAAGAAAGGAAACGGCTACAATCCCCTCAGTTATATCCGCTACGATGCGGAAAAGGACCTCTTCAGCGAACAGGATATCCTGTCCCTGTGCTCCTGCATCGTGGATGGTCTTAACAGCAGGGATCCCTACTGGGATCTGGCAGCCAGACAGTATCTGGCCTGTCTGATCTCCTATGTCCTTGAAGCCCTGCCTGAAGAGGAACACGACCTGGTCTCCGTGTCGAAACTGCTCAGCATGATGAGCACGGATCTCTTCAGCAGACTGATGTATGAGCTGTCCATGGAAAGACCTGACAGTTCCGCCTGGCTCCGCTACAACCTGATCAAAGACATCCGCAATGCGGAGAAGATGGATTCCAGCATCAAAGGCATCCTGTCGACGAATCTCGATCCGCTCTGTTTCGATGATGCACAGGCACTTTACAGAAAAGAAGAAAAGATCGATTTCTCTGTCTTTGCCGATCATAAAGTCGCGCTGTTCCTGACGATCAGCGACACGGACCGCAGTCTGGACAAGCTGGCGAATGCCTTCATGACCCAGGCTCTGCAGCAGCTGTGCCGCATCGCCGATCATTCGCCTCACGAAAGACTGAGGATCCCTGTACGCTTCTATCTCGATGATTTTGCCAATTCGCTCTTCATTCCAGATTTTGACAAGATCACATCCGTCATAAGATCCCGTGAGATCTCCGTCAGCATCATGCTTCAGAATCTGACGCAGCTGATCTCGCTGTACGGCGAGCCCAGGGCAAGCACGATCATCAACAACTGCGACAAGCTCCTCTATCTTGGGGGCCAGGATCTGACAAGCGCAGAGCTCATCGCCAAAAGAGCCAACAAGACCATCGATTCGATCCTTTCCATGGATCTCGAAGATGCCTATCTATTCGTGCGCGGAGAAAAGCCGCAGAAGACGAAGAGATACGATGGCGCAAAAACAGACCGGGACCTCCTGCTCTGGCAGGATGGTCTTCCGTTCAGGTAAAAGAAAGGAAAAGAAAAAATGATACTGATCTTCGCGTTCTCGTTTGGCCTTGGCCACATCATGCTGCTGACAGGCTTTCTTCGTTCAGCAGCTTATCACAGCGGTCTGGATCGTGGTGAGATCGCCAGGATACGCCTGAGAAGGCACTGGCGAAAGACACTGTTCCTGTTTGCGATAGCGATCTATGCAGGCCTTCATCTGTAAAAAGACACCCGATAGATCCGGGTGTCTTTTTCATTCTTCGCAGAACAGGGCTTTGAGCCTGTTCAGGAGCCTTGTGTGCCATAGTTTGGTATAGAGGATGTTGTTGGGCCACGGACCGTCTTCAAAGATATTGATCCCGTTGTCCCTGTAGACTCTGATGAGCTGACTGCCGTCATAGAGCTGATTGTGCAGATAGACGAAACAGTTGATGACCGCACCTTCATCCAGCTGCTGTGCCAGCATCTTCTTGTAGATGTCCCTGACTTTAAGCACCGGATGCAGTTGACTCCTGTTTCCAGGCAGGACGCGTACCATGCATTCCGTTTCTGTCTCTTCATCTTCTGAGATGCTGATATCGATGCTGTCTTCCGTCCACTGTTTCAGTTCGATGATCGCGTATCTGTTTGATGACGGTTTTGAGAGAAGGACGTCGATCCGTTTAACGCCTGTGCTGTCTTTTCCTGAAAGGGGATATTCGATTTCGATGTTCAGGTCAGTGAATGGCGGACAGACCTCTTCTTCTTTCATCCTGCTGATCGAAGCAGACAGTTCATCTTTCTGTTTTTTGAGATCAGCGATCACGTCTGCGAGCCTGTCTTCGGAAAGGATGGAGAAGGACTCTTCAAGCGAGCGAAGCGATGCCGCAGCGTTGTGATCGACTGCTTTGTTGATGGATCGAAGGCCGGATGAAGAAAGGACTTTGCGGAACGCTTCCGATGACAGAAGATCACGCAGAGCCTCACTGGCAGAAAGTTCTTCCAGTATTCTGATCTCCTGATTCAGTGCTTCTTTGAGCTGGTCGGCTTCTTCGGCTGTTTCCTGCCGGTATCTTTCCGGGTCATAGAGAAGCTGGGCGAGATCCGGGAGGGAATGATACCATGAGGCGTATTCGCCGTCCGTTTCGCATGTCGGCATCTTTTCAGCTGCCGGATGCAAAGACTTGTAGATCTGCGTACACAGAGCGTCGATCTCTTCTTCCCTGGTCCGGTCGAAAAAGTCTTTGCAGCTGCTGAATCGGGCTGCACTATGCAGGGTTGTCTTTTTCATCTTCATTTACAAAGTGAACATCGGATAAAGGCCGATGACATCTTCCGCTTTGATGTCGGGGACCAGTGCCTGTATCGCGTTGCTTGGGAAGATGGACTTGACCGGTCTGCCGTTCCAGATGCTGTTGAGCAGGAACTCATGATACTCTTCCGAATAGGGCGGTGCATTGATGACCGGCGGCATCAGATACTGGAAGTCGTTGATGTCGATGAACAGAGGATAGTGTTCATCGATGTCTTTTTCGATGCACATGATGATCGTGTCTTTGGATGCCAGTTCGTTCCATAATGACTTGATCTGAGCGGAATGTCGGTGAACGAATCGAACAAAGGCGTCATAGTCCTGACAGTCGTAGAGATTTCCATCTTCTCCGAGTTCAAGGAAGGTGAATACAAGGCCGGGATAGTTTGTGCCATTGACGCGGTTGTAGGAATTCAGGATGAACTGGTAGAGCTCATACAGCTCCTTTGATGTGGCGGCATAATCGCTGTATGCGAATACAGGCTGATAGGATCCTCTTTGCAGTATCGTCGTAAGCAGCGAAAGTTTCTGTATGGTCCATAGACGTGCTTTCATATCATCAATGAACTGTTCTGATGGAACAGCATCCTCCTTTTCTATATTTTATCGTTTTCAGGAATGGATGCATATGGAAAACGGGTAAATGGCCTTTCCGGCTGTTTAAAAACGGATATCTTTCGATTATACTGAAAGGAAGTGTTTCCTTGAAACGGCAGACAGGGCTTTCCTGATGGCTGAATACCCGTTTTTTGTATCAGACAGGCCTGATGCAACTGCTTGTTGACAAAGTGAATGGCCGGCTTGGTGGCATGCAAATCGTGCAAAACGTATGATGAGAGCGGATGAAAAAGACATCCTTTCATTCAGGAGGTATTATTTATGATTCTTGCAGATAAGATAATTGAAAACAGAAAAAGGAACGGCTGGTCTCAGGAAGAACTGGCGGATATGCTGGATGTATCCAGACAGTCCGTATCCAAGTGGGAGAGCGCACAGTCAGTCCCCGATATGAAAAAGATCATCCAGCTTTCGCAGATCTTCGGCGTCACTACGGACTATCTGCTGAAAGATGATCTTGATGCCGCTGACTTTGATCCGACTGTGAGTTCGGACAGTTTCAATGAAAAGGTCAGAAGCGTATCCATGGAGGAAGCGAATGCTTTTCTTCAGTTCAATGAAAAGGCGTCTCTGCTGATCTCTGTCGGTGTCATGCTTTGCATCCTTTCTCCGGTCCCGTTGCTGTTCCTGAAC
>JAILBD010000030.1 GCA_024681275.1 Erysipelotrichaceae bacterium | reverse complement strand
GTGGAAGATGATGCCGTCAAAGAACTTCTCTTTGATCAGACTGACGAAGTTTTCAACGGTGATCGGTGCAGTTTCCGGATAGAGTTCCGCTTCCATCTCTTTGCCGTTTTCCATGATGATCCTGATTTTTACATTTTCCATTTTTATTTTCCTCGATATCACCATTCTAACATTTTTCATATATAATATTGACAAGTAAAAAACAGGAGGTATCGGTATGAATCAGTATGCCCGGGATGTCATTGCTTATGTGAAAGGAAAATATGGGGATCAGCCGGAATTCGTTCAGACGGTCGAGGAAGTTTTGTCTTCGATCGCGCCGGTGATCGATGCACATCCGGAATATGCGGATGCCGACCTGTTGAAGAGGATGGTCGAGCCTGAGAGGATGTTCAGATTCCGCGTCGTGTGGACGGATGATGAGGACAAAGTCCACACCAATGTAGGCTACAGATGCCAGTTCAACGGAGCGATCGGTCCTTACAAAGGCGGCCTCCGTTTCAAGGATAACGTCAATGAGAGCGTCATCAAGTTCCTCGGTTTTGAGCAGACTTTCAAGAATTCCCTGACCGGTCAGCCGATCGGTGGGGCCAAGGGCGGTTCCGATTTCGATCCGGCGGGCAAGTCGGATAAGGAGATCATGCGTTTCTGCCAGTCTTTCATGAGTGCTTTGTATCGCTATATCGGACCGGATATCGATGTTCCGGCCGGCGATATCGGGGTCGGTTCAAGGGAGATCGGTTTCCTCTATGGCCAGTACAGAAGACTGAAAGGTGTCTTTGAGAATGGCGTCCTGACCGGCAAGGGATTGAGCTATGGCGGTTCTCTGATCCGGCCGGAAGCGACAGGCTATGGTGCCGTCTATTACCTGAATGAGATCCTGAGACATGAAAAGGATTCCATCGTAGGCAAGAAGATTGCGGTGTCCGGTTACGGAAACGTATCCTGGGGCATCATGAAGAAGGCCGCCCAGATGGGTGCCAAAGTCACCTATATGTCCGGTTCTGCCGGTTACATCCATGATGAAGAGGGTATCGATACGGATGAGAAACTGCAGTTCATCCTCGATCTCCGCAAGAGCAATTCCAAGGATCTGAAGTCTTATGCGGACAGGTTCGGCTGTGAGTTCGTTCCGAAGGCAAAATTCTGGGGCGTGGACGATGTCGATATCTTCATGCCTGCAGCCACACAGAACGAAGTCGGTCTGGAAGAGGCGAAAAAGATCGTCGCTTCCGGCGTGAAGTATTATATCGAGGTCTCCAATATGCCGACTTCCAATGAGGCACTTGCCTATCTGCAGGAACATGGCGTCATCGTCGGCCCTTCAAAGGCGGCCAATGCGGGCGGTGTCGGCGTTTCGGCACTGGAGATGTCGCAGAACTCCGAGCGTCTCTCCTGGACTGCTGAAGAGGTCGATGTGAGACTGCAGCGCATGATGAAGGATATCTATGAGAAATCCGTTGAAGCCGCCGAAAGATATGGCTTGGGTTATGATCTGATCGCCGGAGCCAATATCGCCGGTTTTGAGAAGGTCGCAGAGGCGATGATGGAGCAGGGTATATTCTGATGAGCGGTTTTGTTGAGTGTGTGAATCATTACTATACTGAATACGATTACAACTGTTCTGAGACGATCGTTCATGCGGCAAACGAGTATTACGGATTGGGCATCACCGAAGATGACATGAGGATGTTCGCCGGTTTCGGTGGAGGGATGTTCAGCGGTCTCGTTTGCGGAGCGTTGGCAGCTTCAGTAGCCGTCCTGTCAAAGATCGCGGTGAAAGACAAGGCCGGGAAGGCGGGCAGGGATGTCCGGCCGATCATCTCGGATCTGGTCAGAACGTTCAGAAAAGAGCTGAATGGCGTTGACTGTGCCGAGCTCAAGGCGCAGCATTTCAATAAAGAAGATCACTGTCTTGAGACGGTCCTGCTTTCGGCAAAGGTCCTGGAGGGCTGCATCGATAAAGTGAAGAAGGGTATGGCCTGACCATACTCTTTTTATGCTTTGCCCATGATACAATGAGATGGAAGGGGTAGTTTATGTCTATTGGAATCAATGTCTATAGTGAGATCTCTGCTTTGAAGACCGTCCTGTTGCATCGTCCGGGCAGAGAACTATTGAATCTGACGCCAGATACCCTGCAGGAGCTCCTTTTTGATGACATTCCTTTTCTGAAGGTGGCTGTCAGGGAACACGACGAATTTGCGTCGATCCTGAGAGAGAACGGTGTGGAAGTCCTGTATCTGGAAGAGCTGATGAGTGAAGTACTGAATGACGAGGCAGTCAAGGACAGGTTCATCAGGCAGTACCTGGAAGAAGGCTGTTTCGACAGGCGCTTTCATGAAAGTCTCTATGCATATCTTTCAGGTATGGACAATGAGGAACTGGTCCTCAAAAGCATGGAGGGGATCAAATATCACGATACCGAGACCGGTGTGGGAGTCTCGCTGGCGGATCTGACGAATGATACGAACAATATGCTGATAGCGCCGATGCCGAACCTGTATTTTACCAGGGATCCTTTTGCGTCGGTGGGAAGCGGCGTCTGTCTCAACCGCATGTATTATGAGACGAGAAGGAGAGAGACGATCTACGGGGAATACATCTTCAGATACCATCCGCGTTTCAGGAATGTGAAAAAGTACTATGACCGTTATGACCCTTATCACATCGAAGGCGGTGACATCGTCAATCTGTCAAAGGAAGTGATCGCCGTGGGCATCTCACAGAGAACGGAGGCGAATGCCATCGATTTTCTGGCGAAGCACATCTTCAGGGATGAGGAGTCGCCATTGAGGCGGATCCTGGTCTTTTCGATCCCGAAGAACCGTTCCTTCATGCATCTGGATACGGTCTTCACCCAGATCGACCATGACAAGTTCACGATCCATCCCGAGATCAATGAGACGATGAGGATCTTCTCACTGGATCGCAGGGATGGGACAGATTACGAGATCAGGAGAGTGGATGAGAAACTGGACGAGATCCTGGCCAAGGCTTTGAAGATGAGCCGTGTCGAGCTGATCGCCTGTGGCGGGTCGGATCAGATCGCTTCCAAAAGAGAGCAGTGGAACGATGGTTCCAACACCCTGTGCATCGCTCCGGGCAAGGTCCTGGTCTATGAGAGGAACGAGATCACCAACGACTTGCTGGAATCACATGGGATAACGGTCCTGCGTATGCCGAGTTCCGAGCTTTCCAGGGGAAGGGGCGGTCCGCGTTGCATGAGCATGCCGATCTGGAGAGAATAAGAAAACGAGTTTGCACTCGTTTTTTCTTATCGTTTTTCCAGGCTGTCTCTGAATACGTAGTATTTCTGATAGAGGAATTCCGTGACCAGGTTTATCAGCATGTTCAGGATCGTGACCAGATAGTCGTTCCAGTGCAGCTGCGAGGTCAGATAGTTCCCCAGTATGGTGGACAGAGGTGTGAAGACGCAGTAGTAGGCGAAGACTTTCAGCATCGCGACCGGAACGTTGGAGGCCGATTTGAAGGTGAAATTCCTGTTCAGCGTGAAGTTCCACAGGACGGACAGGATCAGCGAGATCAGATAACTCGGCCACCAGCCAAGTTTCAGGACATCGTTGAAGAGGGCAAAAGAGCTCAGCTGTATGATGCCTGCCGAGATGGAGAAGAGAGTGAACTTGATGGTCTGGATCAGGTCTTTGTTCATAGGCTGTTTCCTTTCAGACAGGTGTTTGCTTTGGCAAGGACTTCTTTCATATTGTCAAAAGTGAGGATCTGCATGGCGTCTGCATAGGGCAGCAGGAAGATCTTTTCGACTTCTTCAAGCTGTCTGTGCGGATCCTGATCTTTATAGGAGCCCAGGTAGTAGACCGATCTTTTCTCGATGCCGTTGGGCATGATGTATCTGAGCTCTTCCCTGAAAGAAGGGTCCAGTTCGATATCGATCCCGGTCTCTTCTTTGATCTCGCGGATGGCGGCTTCTTCCTCGGTCTCTCCTTCTTCCAGATGGCCTTTCGGGAAGCCGTAGTTGCCGTGGAAGTCTTTGATGATCAGATAGAGGATCTGTTCCTGGATCTTCGTATGGACGATGGCACCTGCACTTATTTCAAACATACTTTGATTATATGCTTTTGGAGGGCTTTTGTGTAAAGAAATATTTGCAGGCATTACTTTTGTGTTTGCGTTTTATATTGTATAAAATGAGAATTGTATGAAACTGCTGATGCTGATCAATGCAAAGTCCGGTCTTAAGAATTCAAAGGCGAACCTCCTGCCTGTCATCGATGTCTTCTGCAAAAACGGTTATGCGGTGAGTGTTTATGTCACACAGAAACCCAATGATGCGTATGACTATCTGATGAAAAACAGGGTCAGGTATGATGTCGTCTGCGTTTTTGGCGGAGACGGAACGATGAATGAAGTGACCAATGCGCTGATGAGAAAGGAATACAAGCCTCTGCTGGGTTATTTTCCGAGCGGCACGATGAATGATTTCGGTTCAAACTTCGATCTGGGAAATGATTTCAAGAAGATCGCGGAGAGGATCTGCGAGGGTCATATCAGAAGTTTCGATGTCGGAAAGCTCAATGGCCGCTATTTCAACTATGTTGCAGCCTTTGGTGCGATGTGCGATGTACCGTTCACGACCAACCGGGAGGTCAAGGAGACCTTGGGCAATATCGCCTATATCCTGGAAGGCATCGGCAAACTACCGGAGGTCAGGATGCACAAGGTGAAGTATACGATCGGTTCCAGGACCTACAAGAGAGATGTCTTGTTCGGTCTCATCTATTCCGGGAACAGAGTTGCGGGGATGGAACTGGAGGACAAAAAGAAGTCTTCGATCGACAACGGGCTCTTCAATGTCCTGATCGTGGATTATGTGCCGACCATCTTCAATGCCCCGGATCTGCTTTCGACGATCCTGCAGCAGGAGAAGTTCATCCACCGCTACCATACCGATCATATCAGTTTTGAATTTGAAGATGACATCATCTGGACTCTGGATGGCGAAGAGGCGAAGGTCAAGGACAAAGCCGAGATCACAATAACAAAAAAAGCACTCAGATTATTGGCTTGAGTGCTTTTCTTTTCGCTTTTTCTTTTCCGATTATTTCATCAAAGAAGTGAGCAAGCCTAAGAGTTCTGTGCCGTTTGACTGGTTTGCAGTTGGCTTGCTGCCGCCGAGCAGGGATCCCAGAAGATCCAGGCCGGTATTGGCAGCCTGCTGGCTTGAGTTGCCGCCTAATAAGCTTCCCAGCAGACCTGCAGCCGGGCTGGACTGGCTGTTTGAAACGCCGCCGCCGCCAAGTAATGCAGCGATGTCTGTGAGGTCGATGCCATCAGAGAGGTCAACTTTTGCAGACTGTGGTTTAGGTTTCTGAGCTGTAGCTGTCGTTGCTGTGCTTAAGCTGTTGAGAAGAGCCGGTGCAACTGCATTGAGGACAGCGTTGACTTCTTTTGCGGAGAGGCCTGACTCTTTTGCAAGCGAGCTGATGACGGTCTTCTGATCCTGGCCAAGGATGTGGCCGATGATCTTTGCACCGTCAGTAGAGTCGCCGTTCTTGATCTGCTGAGAGACAGTCTGCGTGCTGGTGTGCTGTGTCAGTGCATTGAGCAATGATGTAGCGCCATCTTTCTTGGATGCATTCTTTGTCAGATACGTGATCAGAAGCGGAACTGCCATCATGAGCAGCTTGGATATGCCGTTGGATGAAACGCCTGTTTTCTTGGAAACAGAGTCGAGAGAATCATTGCTTGTCAATGACCCCAATAATAACTGTAATAGATTCATTAGATTCTCCTTTATTATTTAATTATATTTTACATCTTTTTTTCTTTGAAAATATAAAGTATTGATCAAAGCCGTCGTTCCAATACAAAAGCAAAAGGAGAGGATATGTTTTTTGAATCTTAGGATCCGGATATTGTGCTAATATAATTCTATGTTTGACCTGCTAAAAAAATATACAAAAGACGGATGGTGGGCAGCTGTGCTGGGGCCTGTCTTTACCATCTTCGAAGTCGCAGTTGATGCGTTCATTCCTTTAGTCATGTCATCGATCATCGATAGAGGGATCTATGAGCTTGGCGGTGATATGAACTATATCTGGGGACGCGGAGCGCTGATGGTCGGGCTGGCTGTGCTCGGTGCACTGTTCGGTTCGGCGTCAGGCCTGTTTTCGTCTATCGCTTCCACGCGTTTCATCCGTAATATCAGGGAAGCGATGTTCTCCAAGATCCAGGATTTCAGCTTTGAAAACATCGAGAAGTATCCTGTTCCGACGATCGTCGCCCGTATGACGACGGATATGCGTATGCTGAGGATGGCCTACGTATCGATCGTCAGGATGCTGATCAGAGCACCTTTCAACCTGATCCTGAGCGCTTATTTCGTCTTTACCCTCAATCCTTCTCTGGCTAGGGTCTTCGCTTTCGTCCTTCCGGTCCTGGGTTTCGGACTGGTCTTCATTTTCATGAAGGCGCATCCGCGTTTCCGTCAGATGATGCTGAAGTTCGATGGTCTCAATGCCAATCTGGAAGAGAACATCGAGGGCATCAGAGTCGTCAAGACCTTCGTCAGGGAAGACTATGAGAACGAGAGGTTCCGCGGTTCCTCCGAGGCGGTCAGGACTGCCCAGAGGCATGCCGAGAACATCGTCATCCTCAACAGGCCTTTCTTTGAACTCGTCATGTACAGCTGCATGATCATCATCGCCTGGCTGGGTGGCAGGGATGTCATTGCCGGTACGATGACGACGGGCAACTTCATGGCTTACATCTCCTATATCAGAGGCATCCTCTTTGCATTGCTGATGATCTCCAATGTCTTTTTGCAGATCGTCATGGCTCAGGCTTCTGTCGACCGCGCCAACGAGATCCTCTATGAGGAACCAAGGATCAGAGATGATGATGCGGATCCTGAACTGAAGGTCGAAGATGGTTCCATCGAATTCAGAGATGTCTCTTTCAGATATTCCGCGGATGCCCAAAGCGATGCCCTCAACGATATCGATCTAAAGATCGGTCCGGGAGAGGTCATCGGCATCCTGGGTCCGACCGGTTCTTCCAAGTCGACGCTGGTCCAGCTGATCCCGCGTCTTTACGATGTCAGCAAGGGCGAGGTCCTGGTCGGCGGGCACAATGTCAAGGAGTATAAACTGGAGAATCTTCGCGACGCCGTCGCCATGGTCCTGCAGAAGAACACCCTGTTCTCCGGCACGATCGAAGAGAACATGAAGTGGGGCGATCCGAATGCCACCCATGAACAGATCGTCGAAGCCTGCACCTATGCGCAGGCGGATGACTTCATCCAACGCATGCCAAAGAAATATGATACCGAATTGGGTCAAGGCGGTGTCAATGTTTCCGGTGGTCAGAAACAGAGGCTCTGTATCGCCAGAGCGCTTCTGAAACATCCCAAGATCATCATCCTGGATGACTCGACGAGCGCAGTGGATACCGATACGGATCATCGCATACAGCTGGCTCTGAAAGAGAAGCTCGGCGGCATGACGACGATCATCATCGCACAGCGTGTCGCTTCCGTCAAAGAGGCGAACAGGATCATCATCATGAATGAGGGCTCCATACAGGATATCGGCAATCATGAGGAACTCATGGCGAGGAACGATGTCTATCGCGACTTGTACAATACACAGATGGAAGGAGCATTGGAATAATGGCAGACACAGGTTACAGACAGCTCCGCACATCCCGGGCCAATGATGTCTTCGGCACGATCGGCAGGACTTTTTCCTATATCGGCAAACGCTACCGTTTCCGTTTCGTCGCTGCGATCTGTTTTACGATCCTTTCTTCTCTGACCGGTGTCATCTCTTCCTATCTGTTCACACCGATCATCAACAACTATATCGTTCCTTTCATCGGCCAGCAGGATCCTGATCTGAGCGGTTTCGTGAAGATGCTCGGCATCATGATCAGCGTCTATGCCGGTGGTCTGATCTCTTCCTACTGTTTCTCCAAGCTGATGTCTGTCGTCTCAACAGGCGTTCTGGATGACATGAGAAAAGATCTGTTCAAAGTCATGGAGAGGCTTCCTGTCAGGTTCTTTGACAGCAGGACCCATGGCGAGGTGATGAACTACTACACCAACGATATCGATACGATCCGTCCGATGATCTCTGACGGTTTCCCGACGCTGATCACGACCATGATCACGATCGTCGGCTGCTTCACTTTCATGTTCATCCTGAATGCCAGGCTGACCTGGGTCATGGTGGTCTTTTTCTCTTTCATGTTCCTGGTGACTTATCTTCTGGCCAAGGGTTCAAGAAGGACTTTTGCCGATCTTCAGAGGCAGATCTCCAATCTCAACGGCTACACGCAGGAGATGTTTTCCGGCCAGAAGGTCATCAAGGTCTTCAATCATGAGAAGCAGACCATGGATGGCTTCATGGATTACAATAGAAAGCTCTATGATTATTCTCTGCGTACCAATGCCTATGCTTCGGTCCTGATGCCGATCAACGCAAATCTGTCTTATATCGCTTATGCGATCGTCGCGGTCCTGGGTTCCAGGATGTGCATCGATGGAAACATGCGGATCGGCGATCTGACTTCGTTCATGCTGTTCGTCAGGCAGTTTGGCGGTCCGATCTCCAACCTGTCGCAGCAGTTCAACGGCATCATGATGTCTCTGGCCGGTGCGGAGAGGGTCTTCGATCTGATGGACAGAGAGGGCGAACTGGATTTCGGTATCGTCGAGCTGGTCAATGTCGAAAAGGATACGGAAGAGCTCATCGAGACCGATCGCAAGACCGACCGCTGGGCATGGAAGATCCCTGTCGATCCTCCGAAGTATATCGAGCTCAAGGGAGATATCCGTCTGAACGATGTGACTTTCCGTTACGAAGAGGGCAAGGACATCCTCAAGAAGATCTCGCTCTATGCCAAACCGGGTCAGAAGATCGCTTTTGTCGGTTCGACCGGTGCGGGCAAGACGACGATCACGAATCTGATCAACCGCTTCTATGATGTGGAAGACCAGGAGGGCATGATCACGTTTGACGGCATTCCGATCAAGGAGATCAGAAAAGATGATCTGAGAAGATCTGTAGGCGTCGTGCTGCAGGATACCAATCTGTTCTCGGGTACGATCATGGACAATATCCGTTACGGCAGGCTTGAGGCGAGTGATGAGGAATGCATCGCCGCTGCAAAGATCTCGAATGCGGATTCTTTCATCGAAAGACTGCCGCACGGCTATCAGACGATGCTGAGTGCGAATGGTTCCAATCTTTCTCAGGGCCAGAGGCAGCTGCTGAACATCGCCAGATGCGCAGTAGCCGATCCGCCGGTCATGGTCCTGGATGAGGCGACTTCTTCGATCGATACGCATACCGAAAAACTGATCGAAAAGGGCATGGACGAGCTGATGAGCGGCCGTACGACGTTTGTCATCGCCCATCGTCTGTCCACGGTCAGGAATGCCAATGCGATCATCGTGCTGGAGCACGGCGAGATCATCGAACGCGGTACACACGAGGATCTTCTGGCATTGAAAGGCCGTTATTATCAGCTTTATACAGGCAAGGCAGAACTTGAATAAAAAAGATTTGTCTATCTGAATAAAAAAATGTAAAATAGTATGTGCAAAAAGAATAAGGACTTCAGGATGTAGCTCAGCTTGGTGGAGCGCTTGCTTCGGGTGTAAGAGGTCAAGGGTTCGAATCCCTTCATCCTGACCATATTCTTTTTTTTGTTCTATAATGGTCTTAAGCAGATAGGGAGATTATGAAGAAAACAGGTTTGGTCATGGAAGGAGGCGGCCTTCGCGGTGTCTTTACCGGAGGAGCTGTCGACTGTTTCCTGGATTATGATATCGATTTTGATTATGTCGTAGGTGTCAGCGCAGGCTCATGCAACACCTTCGCCTATGTGGCGAAGCAGAAGGGGTATGCCCGTTCCTGCATGATACAGTCCGATCGTTTCAATTCATTCTGGGGGGTCCCGCAGATGGTGGAGTCCCACAAGCTGGTCGATCTGGACAAGATCTTCTATGATTATGCGGAACAGTACGGTTTCGATTTTGAGGCATTCATTTCCAATCCGATCGAATGGGAAATGGTCGTGTCCAATATCGAGACCGGAAAGGCTGAGTATATGCACACCGATGATATCGAGCGATCGAGGATCATCGGCAAGGCTTCCTGTTCGATGCCGGGTCTCACCGATCCGGTAGACATAGACGGAAAGCTATATCTGGATGGCGGGATCTGCGATTCCATTCCGGTCCAGAGAGCCCTGGATCAGGGGTGCGAGAGGCTGGTCATCGTCCTGACCCGCAAGAAGGGGCGCTTCTCGGCGACTTCCGATGCGGCCATGCTCATATTCAAGAGGCTTTACGCCAGATATCCGCTTTTCCTGAAAGCTCTGGAAGACAGGGCACAGCTCTACAGGGACCAGGTCGCTCTGGCTGAAGAGCTGGAGGCTCAGGGCAAGGCGGTCATCATCCGTCCGACTTTCAAGGAGGTCGCGCGTCTGGAATCCAATGAGGATGAATTGCTTACAGCATACTATCATGGCTATACCAAGGCCAAGGAATATTTGGACAGGATCAGGGAACTGATCAGGGATTGAGATGGAAGAGAAACAAAGAGGACCGATCGCTTTATCGTTTTTCATCAAGGCGGCATTCTTCATGCTGGGGCTGCTTTTGGTGATGGCTCTGCTGGCTTCCTGGAAGACTGGCGTGTCGATCTTTGATGAGAGGATCAGGTCTTTTCTGACGACGATCCTGGTCTTGAGTCAGGTGATCCTGGGGGTCTTGGGTCTGATCGTATTTACAGGAGCGTTGATCATGGGCAGAAACACAGTCGTCTCTTCAAGGAGTACTTTGATCAAGGATGGGACCATCCGCTATGAGTATGAAGATGAAAAAGGTCGTAAAAAGAGAAAGAACGTCGATCTCAAGCATATCGATGAATTCCTTTCGCAGTATTCGGAACTTTATATGATCCGGGATACGAAGCTCTATAAGGAAGACAGGAAGGCAAAGCCGAATGTCAATACGCTGTTTGTCGACCTGGGTGATGGCGGAAAGATGTCTTTGAAGAAGCTGAACAACGAGGATCCTGATCTCTATGATCAGATCGGTGCCTTCCTGGACAGGATCCAGGACAAGGATGTCATCGATCTGTCTTTCAGGATGCGGAAATACGCAGCTGAAGAGGATCTGATCCTGCAGGGACGCGACATCATCGCACAGATGAAGGCGCAGAGAAAGAGGATATCGGACAAGGAAGTGCGCAAACGGCTGGATGATACGGTGGAGAAACTGGCGGGCTGTGAAGATCAGATCATCGACAACACCGATAAGATCAGAAAACTCTATGACCACTATCTGCCGATGCTGGTGCAGATCATCGAGGAGTACATCGTGATGGAGTCCCGGGACCGCCGGATCGTGGATATCTCTTCTTCAAAAAAGAAGGTGCTGGATACCCTGACACTGATCGGTTCAGCTCTCGATTCCTTTGGGGCGAAGGAGTCTGTCGAGTACTTCGATGAACTGGAGGCGACGACACAGGATGCAAGCGCTTTACTTGCGAAAAAGGGTGAAAAATAGTTACAGAATAGCCACGAATGTGGCTTTTTTCATGGAAAAGAATATATAATTCGTATTTGGAGGTGTTTATGATGATAAATAAACAGACAAAGATCATCTGCACACTGGGTCCTGCCAGTGACAGTTACGATACGATCCTTAAGATGGCAAATGCCGGTATGAATATCGTCAGACTGAACTTCTCGCATGGCACACATGAGGAGCATCAGGCCAGGATAGACATGGTCCGCAAAGTCGAAAAAGAGAATGGGGTCAACCTGGGTATCATGCTGGATACGAAGGGTCCTGAGATCAGACTGGGGACTTTCAAGAACGATGTGGAGAATTACCGCAAGGGTGAGGAAGTCATCATCCAGCGGGAGGATATCGAAGGTACGCATGATCGCTTCACGATCCAGTGCAAGGAGATCTTCGATGATGTCAAGGAGGGGGATTACATCCTCGTCAATGACGGCAAGCAGAAACTCACCGTCCTGCAGAATGACGGCAACGAGATCAGAGCGAGAGTCGAGGTCAACGGTCCTCTGGCTTCCAAAAAGGGATGCAATGTACCGGGCGTCAAGCTTTCCATGCCTTTCGTCTCTTTGAAGGATGATGAGGACATCCGTTTCGGCTGCAACAACGATGTGGACTTCATCGCGGCTTCCTTTGTCAGAAGGGCCGAGGATGTCATGAAGATACGCAAGATCATAACGGAGATGGGCAAGCCCAAGATCCAGATCATCGCCAAGATCGAGAATCAGGAAGGTTTCGACAATCTCGATGAGATCCTGGACGCCGCCGATGGCGTCATGGTCGCCAGAGGCGATCTGGGCGTCGAGGTCGAGACGGCTTTTGTTCCGATCTATCAGAAGAAGATCATCGAGATCGCCAATCAGAAGGGCAAGGCCGTCATCACGGCGACCCACATGCTGGATTCCATGACCAGCAATCCACGCTGCACGAGAGCGGAAGCTTCTGACGTTTCCAATGCTGTCCTGGATGGTTCCGATGCCGTCATGCTGTCAGCAGAGACGGCAGCCGGTGAGTATCCGGTCGAGGCGGTTGAGACGATGGCCAAGATCGCACAGGCTACTGAAAAGATCATTCCGTACCGTGAGAACCTGGATCACGCCAAGATGACCAACAACAAGACGATACAGGATGCGATCGGTATCGCGATCTCGGATGCGACCCTGACCTTGGATATTGCGGCGATCGTCGTCTTCACACAGGGCGGCACGACAGCGAGAAGGATCTCCAAGTATCGCCCGCGTGTTCCGATCTTTGCAGTCACATTCACAAAATCGACACAGGGAAAACTGGAACTTTACTGGGGCGTCAAGCCGATCTTCTCTTATGTGCAGAACAACCTGGCAAACGATGACGAACTGGCTTCCAGCGTCGTCAAGTCCTATGGTTTCAAGCCGGGGCAGCAGATCATCCTTTCCGCCGGTTATCCGACGGGTGAGGGTTCTGCCAACTTCATGAAGATCATCACAGTCAAATAAGAAAAATGCACTTCACATGATGAAGTGCATTTTTTACTTATTGTCTTATTTTGTTTCAGTCGTCCATGTCTTCGTAGGCTTCCAGGCCTTTTTTCGCTTCGACTTTCTGGTCGCCGTGCGTGACCTGCGTCATCGTCACGAAGGAGAGAAGGACGAAGAAGGCGGCGTAGATGAAGAGGATCTTGTAGGTGACCAGTCTCATCAGCGTACCGGCCAGGATCGGGGTGATGATCTGAGCGGCCATGGATGCCGTGTAGTAGTAGCCGGTGAACTTGCCGATGTCCGAGCCTTTGCACATTTCGACGACCATCGGCAGGGAGTTGACGTTGATGGCTGCCCATGCCAGTCCGACCAGAGCAAAGGAGATGTACATGATCACGTTGATCTTGTCGAATATCGATGTCAGGATGAAGCCCAGGAAGAACATCACGGATAGAAGGACGATGCCGCCCATGATGGTCTTTTTGCGTCCGATCTTTGAGGCGATATTGCCGATCGGAATGTAGGAGACGATCGCTCCGGCTGTCGCGACCAGCAGACAGGTGGAGGCTCCGCCCAGGCCCTGTCCCATGACGACTGAGACATAGGTGGTGAACCAGGTGGTCACGGCGTTGTAGCCGGTGAACCACAGGGCGATCGATGCCAGCAGGAATGCCAGTGACTTCTTGACGTCGGCAGGAAGTTTTTCGTTTCCTGAACCGTCATCTTCAGCCAGGTTCCATTCCGGATGCTGCTCTTCCAGAGCCTTGTTTTCGGCAACGAGCTTCGGCTCCTTGATGATCAGATAGAGCAGGCCTACCGATACGAACATGATGGCGGAGACCACGATGAAGAGGATCTGATAGTTGACGTGGTCAAGGCCGATGGTCTTTGAGTTGGGATAGAGGATGGCAGCGATCGCCAGATAGATGATGCCGCCGACTGCTCCCATCAGGTTGATGATGGCATTGGCTTTGGAACGCAGCGGTTTTGGTGTGACATCCGGCATCAGGGCAACGGCCGGTGAGCGGTAGGTGCCCATCGCGATCAGCAGCAGGCCCAGCACGACGACGAAGGATATGACTTTGAAGGAACTCGCTTCCTGATAGTAGGAATTGTCCAGGATCGGAAGGATGTTCATCAGGATCACGGCCAGGCCGGTCCCGAAGATGATGAACGGCATCCTTTTGCCGATCTTCGTGTCGGTCTTGTCGGAGAGGGAACCGAACAGCGGCAGCATGATGAGAGCCAGTACATTATCGGCGGCCATGATGGCGCCGGAATAGGTCTCGTTGAGGTGAAATGTGTTCGTCAGGATCAGCGGAACGACGTTGTCGTACATCTGCCAGAATGCGCAGATCGATAAAAAAGCCAGTCCGACGATGAAAGTGCGTTTCAGATTGAGTTTCATAGGTGTCCCCTTTATTTATTCTTATTGTAATACAAAATGAAGATTCTGCTAAAATGAAAGTATAAGGAGACTTACAGATAATATGAAGATAGGTGTATACTATGTCGTTTCGTCAACGGCTGCTGCGCAGATCGCTAACGAGAATAATTTTCCTTGGCTGAAGAAGCTGAGCGAGAGGACCGGTTTCGAATTTGAGGTCACGGATGTTGAACATATCGATGAGTATGATATGGTCGTTGATTTTATCGGCGGAGGCGGCACTGAGGGCATCTTCCTGAAAGACATGGATAAGCTTCCGAAGCCTTATTTCCTGCTGACGACTGGTGCCAACAATTCGCTGGCTGCTTCGATGGAGATCCTTTCTTATCTCAGACAGAACGATCTTCCGGGCGAGATCATTCACGGCAGCGATGAGTTCGTCGCTTCCCGTCTGAAGGATCTGGCTCAGGTCTTCAAGGCAAAGAAGAGGCTCGATGGTTTCAGGATCGCAAGAGTCGGACATCCTTCCGACTGGCTCATCTCTTCAGATGTCGATGCGAAGAGGTCCAAAGAATACAATCATATCGAGATCGTCGATGTCAGCATGGAAGAGTTCTTTGAGGAGATCGCCAGAAAGGAATATGTCGATAATCCGTATACGGAGCTGATCAAATCGAAGGGCTATGATGAAAAGGAGATCGAGGAGGCGCTGTACATTTATGGTGCTTTGAGAAGGATCGTCGACAAGTATGAGCTCGATGGTCTGACCGTCAGATGTTTCGATCTGCTGGATACCGTCCATTCAACAGGCTGTTCTGCTTTGGCCATCCTGAATGCCGAGGGCATCTATGCCTCTTGTGAAGGCGATGTACCGGCACTGATCTCTATGGCAGTACTGGGCGAGCTTTCCGGGAAGCCGGTCTTCATGGCGAATCCGAGCCGCATCAACACGGATGAGAATGAGATCATCTTTGCGCACTGCACATTGCCGATCAATATGCCGAAAGAATTCGAGATCATGACGCACTTCGAATCGCAGCTGGGTGTCGCGTTCAGAGGAAAACTGCAGGTCGGTCCGGCTACGGTCTTCAAGTGCGACGGCCTGATGGATGAGTATTTCGTCAGCAGGGCGGAACTGCACAGGAACCTGACCGAATACAATCTCTGCCGTACCCAGATCGAGCTCAAGATGGATAAGCCGGTCACGTATTTCCTGAGGGAATCGATCGGCAACCACCATCTGATCGTCGAGGGAGATTATTCAGATCTGGTAGATGAATTCTTCAAGTGGATCTAGGAGGAGAAACGATGTCGAATGAAGAACTGATCAGACTTGCTTTTGAAGCCAGGGAAGCAGCTTATGCCCCTTATTCCAACTGGAAAGTGGGAGCTGCTTTGCTGTGCAAGAATGGGAAGATATACAAGGGCTGCAATATCGAGAACAGCGGCTTCTCTGCCACGGTCTGTGCGGAGAGAACGGCTTTCTTTAAGGCGGTCTCGGAAGGCGAATATGATTTTGAGAAGATCGCCATCGTTGCCGGCGATGCGCAAAGGGGCTCTGAAGGATACTGCACGCCTTGCGGTGTATGCCGGCAGGTCATGTCCGAATTCTGCAAGCCGGATGAATTCAGGATCATATGCGCAAAGTCGGAAAATGAGTACCATGAATTCACTCTGCGGGAGATGCTGCCTGAGTGCAACTATATCGTCGAGGAGAATGACGGTTACGGTTTCAAGGTATGACCAGGCACGTATTCGATAAGCAGGCTGAACTGCAGTATCACACCCAGATAAGGCCCGGCGATGTGGGACGCTATGTCCTGCTGCCGGGGGATCCGTTCAGAACAGATCTGATCGCTTCCTATTTTGATGATGCCAAGCTTGTGGCTCACAACCGCGAACACAAGACCTGGACCGGCTATCTCAACGGGGCGAAAGTATCGGTCACTTCGACAGGCATGGGCTGTCCTTCGACGGCGATCGCCCTTGAGGAGCTGATCAAGTGCGGCGCCGATACCTTCATCAGAGTCGGTACGGCCGGAAGGGTCTGCGATGAGTCGTATGATGAGAGCCTGGATGGAGTCATCAACAATGCGGCTGTCAGGGACGAGGGCACGACCATCCACTATATTCCGATCGAATATCCGGCTGTCGCCGATCGGCATGTGACGGCTGCCCTGGCTGAGGCGGCTGAAAAACTCGGTTACAATTTCCTGGAAGGCATCACGCAGTCCAAGGATTCCTTCTATGGTCAGCATTCTCCTGAGACCATGCCGGCAGAGGGACGCTTGCGTGAGCGCTGGGAAGCCTGGAGAAGGGGGCATGTCGTGTCTTCGGAGATGGAATGCGCCGCGCTGTTCGTCATCAGTTCCATCCGGCGCTGCCGGGCCGGAGCGATCATGGCTTTCACGGAGATGGAAAAGTCTGTGGAAACAGCTTGCGAAGCGCTGAAGATCTTGATCGAAGAGGACAAGAAGAGAGGATAGACATCATAAAAAGTGCGGCAGATGATCTGCAGCATTTTTTGGAAATGAAAAAGCGAGGTCTAATGCCTCGCTTCAAGCTGGTCGATCAGGAGCTGATGGATCTTTTCAGCGTCCATGCGGTATATGACTTCGATTTTGGTGTTGTCATTGAACATTCCCCGGCGGTCGATCACCATCTGACCGTCGGCCATGCCTCCTGAGATGTCGACATGTACGATGTCTTTTCTTTTTTCCAGGATGACGCTTTCGTCGATGAGCGGCGCAACGGCTGCGTAGTCGTAGATGCAGCAGGAATCCGGATCTCCGCCAAAGAGGATCGTGCATCTTTCGATGTATCCATGCAGTTCTTCTTCGATGAAGGATGCGATCGGACTGTTCAGTTTTCCGATCCTGGCGATGTCTTCGAGCGTATATCTGGCACCGTCTTCACAGGCTTCGATCGGGCAAACGAGACACTTGGCACCGGATGTCAGGACGATCTCGGCTGCTTCGGCGTCGTCGTAGAAATTGGCTTCTGCCAGCGGGGTGCGGTTGCCGATGTAGAGGCCTCCGCCCATGATGTAGATCGTGCCGATGTTCTCGATGATGGATGGCTCAAGCCTTAAGGCCATGGCGATGTTGGTCAATGGTCCCACGGCGCAGATGTCGATCTTTTCTGAACTGTTTTTCAGTGTTTCGATCAGATAGGTGCAGGCGTGTTTGGTTTCGGCTTTTCTTTCCGGCATCGGCAGAGGGAAGTCTTTGTCGTGGATCAGGATCTCTTTGCCGTCGACTTCGACGTGGATCGTCTGCATCAGCGTGTTGTATTCCCTTCCTTTGATCAGGTCTTTGACCATAGGCAGGCTGCAGCCTTTGTATACCGGCGTTTCTTTGCCGCAGAGATGCGCGACTTTCAGGGCATTGTTGACGACGTCATCGACAGGGATGTTTCCTCTGACACAGGTGATCGCCTGTACATCGATCTTTTCGCTTGTCAGCAAGGCGATCAGAGCGACCGCATCATCGCAGCCGATATCGCAGTCGAATATCACTTTTTTCTTGTCCATAGGTTCACCTCGTTTTCAGTATAGCAGATTATTGACGGGACTTTTTTAACATGATAAATTGAAATCAGAAATAAAGTTGCTTCTGTAGAAGTATAAGAGTGAATGAGAATTCATATCAACGAATCAAGTTGGCCAGCTTTAATCAGCTGGCTCATTTTGACTATAGGATGCGAGGAAAAAATATGATCGATCAGTTCAGGGTGACATTGTGCTGTCCCTTGCCCCGTGAGGGCTTTGGCAAGGCTGAGAGAAGATGTGCGGATGAGATCCGGCAGATGGAAGAACTTCTGAAGGAAGCTTCCGGCGATATCGTGGTCTTTCCGGAAGGATACCTTCCAAGCCAGAGGTTGCCGGAGGCGGAAGAGTTGGCAGGAAGATATGGAAAGTGGCTGATCGCGGGTCACGAGGACCAGGGCGAGAAAAAGACTTTGTACACTTCGATCATCGATCCGCAAAGAGGATGCGTCTTCAGTCATTGCAAGAGTGCCCTGACCCAGTCTGACAGGGACCATGGCGCATTGGAGGGAGATCGGATCGAAGTCTGTGATTCGCCTTTTGGAAAACTCGGCATCGTCCTGTGTTATGAGGTCCACTTTCCGGAAGTGGCCAGGATAGAGGCGATCAAGGGGGCGAGGATCCTTTTCAATACGGTCGGTACGGGCATGTGGCATGAGCAGCAGTTCGATGAGTGGACGACCATCGCCAGAGCCAGGGCGATCGAAAACCGCTGTTTCATCGTCGGCTGTACCCACCATTGTGATCCGATCCCGATGATCTATGCCTACGATCCGCATGGCCGTGAACTGCTGATGAAAAGGCACCATCTGGGCATGGCAGATGTCGGCATCGATATGGATCTGATCGATGAGAGGGATTTTATGCGGGACAGGAATCCCGCTGCTTATAAAGATCTTTGCAAAGGAGAGTTTCGTTATGAGTGATTTTCTTATCAGGAATGCGGATATCGGGGATCTGAATGATCTGAGCACGGCGACAAAGGATATCCTGATCGAAGGCGGCAGATTCAAAAAGATCGCCGACCATATCGGCCAGGATGAGTGTCCGGGGGCGACTGTCATCGATGCCCACAACATGCTGGCACTGCCGGGTTTCACGGACTGCCACTCCCATGTCTATCAGACTTTCATCAAGGGCCCTCTGGATGATCTGGTGATCACGGACTGGCTGGTCAGGCTCTTCCGCTTCGAAGAGGATATGACCGATGAGGACTACTATTATGCGACACTGCTTTCCTGTCTTTCAGCGCTGCGTTTCGGCACGACGACGATCAATGAGATGGGCGGTTATGAACATCTGGATGCGACCCTGCAGGCTTTCGAGGATGCCGGGATCCGCACGACTTTCGGTATTTCGACGACGGATGTTCCGGAGAACGAGGTCACGCCGATCATCTCTGTCGATGAAGCCCTGAAAAGAAGCGAGGAGGTCTACGCCAAGACACAAGGCAGGAATCATGGACTGATGAAGGCTTCAGTCGCTCCCGCCGGTCTGCCAGCCGTATCAGGTGAGATGGCGAAGGCTCTCAAGGCCTGGGCGAATGAAAGAGGTCTTATCTATCACACCCATCTGGGCGAGGGCAAGATGGAGACAGAGCGGGTGGCCAGGGAATACGGGCTGAATGGTGAAGCGGAGGCTTTGGAGTATCTGGGCATCCTGGATGAGAAGACCCTGCTGGCGCATTCGATCTGGCTTTCCGATCACGAGCTTGACATCATCGCCAGGACCAGGGCCATCCCTGTGCACTGCCCGAATACCAATATGAAGATCTCGGATGGCATCCCGAAGATCGCGCAGATGCTGGAAAGAGGCATTCCGGTGGCGATGGGCTGCGATGGAGAGGCGTCCAGCGCGACCAAGGATATGATCCGTGAAGGAAAGGCCGGTTCCTATCTGCAGAAGGCGATCACCTTGGATCCGACGGTCATGGATGCCAGAACGACGTTCCGG
The DNA here is from genome assembly GCA_024681275.1 of Erysipelotrichaceae bacterium. The sequence goes on along the minus strand of JAILBD010000030.1, from coordinate 15,339 downwards.
ATGATGACCATCAATGGCGCAAGGGCTCTGGGTTATGTGGATGTCGGGGAGATCAAAGAGGGCTATCAGGCGGATCTGGTGCTGGTCAACATGGAAGATGATCTGTCTCTGACGGACAGAGACCACAGGATCGGCAACCTGCTTTATGCCGGTACCGGTCATGCGGTGGATACGGTCTTTGTCGCCGGTGAGCTGAAGGTCCGCAACAAGAGGATACAGAATTTTGATGAACAGTTCATTCTGAGCAAGTGTAATGATCTGATCCATAAGCTCAATGTCAGAACGGGTTATGTGAAGGAGGATTAAGCAGTGTTAAGAGAAAAGAAATATCTGGATCAGGAAGGGAGACTGTATTTTACCGGTCTGAAGGAGGGTGATATCGCTGAAACGGTGCTGATGCCGGGCGATCTGGCCCGTTCAAAGATCATCGCGGACTGTTTCAAGGAGTCTCATTTCGTCAATGGACAGAGGACTTACTACACCTATAGCGGCGTGACGGAAAATGACACGCCGATCTCCGTCATCTCTTCGGGCATGGGCCCTTTGGCGGTCTCGACGGTCGCGGAAGAGGGTGTTCAGATCGGCATGAAGAACCTGATCCGCGTGGGTACGGGCGCTGCCTTGCTGACAGACTATCAGCCGGGCCGCATCATCATCGCGACAGGCTGTGTCAGGGGAGATGGAAACTCCTATGAATATGTGCCGGCCGAGTATCCGGCGATCGCTGATCCTTACGTCACCAAGGCGCTCATCATGGCGGCCAGGGAGTTCGGCGAGGATCCGATCGTGGGCCTCTACAGGGCACACGATTCCTATTACCGGGAGACTTCGACGGCGATGATCGATACCTATGAAAGGATGAAACCGTGGGTGGATGCGGGAGTGAAGATGGTCGAAAACGAATCGGCCACTTTGTTCACGGTCGGTCCGCAGCTGGGACTTCGCTGCGGTTCGATCTGCGTCTCACACACTTCGATGGTGGAGGATACGATCTACTACACGGGTCCGGATTCCAGAACGGCTTATCCGGAGGCTTTTGAAGACGATTTCATGGATAAGCGGATCCTCGTCTGTGCAAAGATCGCGGTCAGGGCGGCGGAGATCATTGCGGAAATGGAGAAGAAAGGAGCGATCAGATGATGAGTGCCAAGATCAAGAACGGTTTTGATTCCCTCCCTCAGTATGAGAAGGACAACAAAGTCCATCACCTGGGGATCAATGAATCGCAGATCGGTGAGGGCTGCATCCTCACCAGCAATCTTGAGAGAGTGGAGAAGATCAAGGATCACTTCGACAGCGCTGAGAAGCAGGCTTTCCATCGGGAATATATCACCTATACCGGAGAATGTCATGGCGTGAGGATGTCCTGCATGTCGATCGGGAACGGCTGCATGCCGACTGAGATCGCGGTGGAGGAGCTCCGCCATATCGGCTGCAGGCGCATGATCAAGGTCGGTTCCTGCTATGCGATCGATCCGGATATCAAGCCGGGTACGATCTTCGTTCCGACGGGCGCCTGTCGCTGTGAAGGAGCGACGCTGGAGTACGTCAACATCCAGTATCCGGCGGTCAGCGATCTGGATGCTTTCTTTGCTCTGCTGCAGAGCGCAAAAGAACTGGGTGTCGATGTCAAGACGGGCATCATTCGTACACATGACGGCCTTTTCCTGGAATCGCCTTTTGCCCATGACGGAGTCAAGGAGAGGATCGCTCCGTGGCAGAAAGTGGGCGTCAAGTGCGTGGACAACGAGTGTGCGACGATGTTCACAGTCGCTTCCATCCTGCAGATGCAGGCCGGCTGCATCTATGTGGTGACGGACAATCTGGAGACCGGAGAGGCTCTGGATTATGAAAAGGAGTATGGTCCACTGGTCGATCAGATCATCGATGTGGCCCTGCTGGCAATGTCGAAACTGATCAAAGGGGAAGAGTATGAGATATAAGTCTGCAAAACTGACGAATGCCAACGGAAAGATGTGGCATATCGGTCTGGATGAGAATGATTGCGGCAAACACTTCATCCTGCCTGCCGATCCCGGAAGATGCGAGATGGTGGCTAAATACTTCGACACGGCGGAGCTGAAAGCTGTTTCCAGGGGCAATCCGACTTATACCGGGACCTATCACGATGTGCCGGTGTCGGTCATGTGTACCGGCATGGGCGCCATGGCTGTGGCGGTGGCGGTGGAGGAGCTCAATCATCTCGGTGTGAAGACGATGATCCGCATGGGGACTTCCGGATCTTTACAGCCTGAGCTGCCAAACGGGTCTTTCGTCATCGCGACCGGGGCAGTGAGAGGTGAAGGGGCTTCAAAGGAATACATCGATCCTGAATTCCCGGCCGTGGCGGATATCGATGTGGTCTGGTGTCTGCGCAAGGCTTGCGAGGAATTTGGCGTCAAGCCGTATCTGGGCATCGTCAGGAGCCACGACTCGTTCTATATCGAATCGCCCGGTGCGCATGAAGGCTATATGGACAGGGTGAAGGTGTGGGAAGATGCCGGCGTACTGGCGGTCGAGAACGAATCTTCCGCTCTGTTCACGGTCTCTTCTTTGCTGGGCGGTATCCGGGCGGGCACGATCCTGCTGTGCGGAGGCTATCTGGGAAGCAGCTATGGTTCCATGTCTACCAGCAATGATGCGGATTATCCAAAGAAAGTGGAACTTCTGACAAAGATCACGCTGCGGGCGATCGAGATGATCGATCAGCTTCCGGATCTGGAAGACATCAGGAAATGAAGAGGATAGATATCAGGTCTTTTTCTGTCCGTTTCCTGATCAGTTTCCTGGCGACGACGATATCGGATCTGGGCATCGGCTGCTATTATACCTGCGGACTGGGTACCGATCCGATCTCGGTGTTCGTGGATGGCTTGCATGGGCGTTATGGGATGTCATATGGGACGATCTCGACCATCTGCAACGTCATTCAGACCGTTCTGATCTTCCTGTTCATCAGGAAGTATCTGGGTCCGGGCACACTGCTGGGCGTCCTGGTCGGCGGTCCTTTGATCGATGTCTTTGAGGCGATGGTCAGAGGTCTGTTTCCGCCGGAGAGCACACCGTTTGCCGTGCGGATCCTGATCCTGATGGTCGGTCTGATCACGACGGGGATCGGTTATGGCATGGGCATCGGTGCGGACATGGGGGTCGGCTGTTTCCAGTTTCTGCCTCTGTTTCTCAACGAGAAGATGCATATCGATATCAAATATGCCCAGATGATCTCGGATGCGCTGTTTTTCCTGATCGGCATGGTCCTGGGCGGTGTCGTCGGCGTCGGAACGCTGGTCGGCGTCTTTCTGACGGGATTTATATTGGACCGGGCCCTGGATCTGACTGTCAGATATACGGAAAAATTGGGCCCGTGGCTCAGGACTTGAGCCGCATGTGCTTGTACTTATCCGTTCAGGGATGATAAAATCTAGTTAGATATGTGTATGTTTATGAGCTGAATCGATGATGATCGTTAAGAGGCTTTTTAAATGTATACAGATCAGATAATTCAGAAAGAAGGAGAAAAAATGAAGAAATTTCTTACGTTAGCTCTCGCTCTTCTGCTTGTCTGCAGCTTATTCGGTTGCGCAAAGAAAGAAGAAGGCGAGACTCCTGCCAGCACGGATGAACATTATGATGTCGTATTCCTGGCTGACTTAGGCTCTATCTATGATGGCGGCTTCAACGAGCACTCATTCTACGGTATCAGAGACTACTGCGAAGAGGCTGGTTTGAAGTACACTTACCTGCAGCCGGCTGGTTCTGATGATGCATCAAGGACTTCCATCTTTGAGCAGGCTGTCAATCAGATGACTGCGGATGTCCTGGTCGCTGTCGGCTTCCTCTGGGATGCTGCACTCTGCCAGGAGATCCCTAACTATCCGGATGTAAAAGTCATCTTCGTCGATGCTGATGACCTTTACAATATCGACTACGACTACGATGGTGTCGATGATTCACTTCCTCATCAGGACAACCTGGCTATGATCACGTTCGCTGAGCAGGACTGTGGTTACATGGCTGGTTACGCTGTCGTCAAAGACGGTTACAGAAACCTCGCCTTCATGGGCGGTATGGCTGTTCCGGCTGTCGTCAGATTCGGTTATGGCTTCATCGAGGGTGCTGAGGACGCTGCTGAAGAACTCGGCTTGGCTGAAGGCTCTATCGATATGAAGTACTTCTACACAGGCACATTCGATGCAACTCCGGATATCGTCACAAGAGCTTCCGAGTGGTATACAAATGGCACTGAGATCATCTTCTCTTGCGGTGGTACGATCGTTTACTCTGTCTTACAGGCTGCAAAAGACGGTGAAGGCAGAAAGATCGTCGGTGTCGATACCGATGAATACTTCACAAGAGCTGCTGATGGCGCTGAGAATGAGCCGTTATTCGTCACTTCCGCTATGAAGGACCTCGAGATCACGATCTACAGAGCTGTCAAGGCTGCTTATGCAGGCGGCGCTGAGTGGTCTGCATACACGGATGCTGGTCTGATCAGATTAGGCGCTAAAGAAGACGGTGCTATCCTGGCTCCTTACAGAGCTGAGAACTGGCAGGTCTTCACTGAGGAAGAATACAATGCTGTCAAGCAGCAGGTCATCGCTGTTCATGACACGCTTCCTACAGAGGTTGACGGCGTCAACGGTGCTCCGGTCGACGGTTACAAGTACGTCAACGTAACTTACTTCGAGCAGTAAGATCGTTTATCAATGACTTAAGAGGGGAGGTGCGTCTTTAAGCACCTCCCTTGCCTTTATTTATGAAAGGATAAAGATATGGAAAAAGCGGAAAACATCATCGAGTTCCGTCACATAACCAAGAGATTCCCGGGCATCATCGCCTGCAACGACATAAGCCTGGATATCCGCAAAGGAGAGATCCATGCCTTGCTGGGTGAGAATGGTGCCGGTAAGTCGACACTGATGAGTGTGCTTTTTGGTATGTATACTCCTGAAGAAGGAACGATCGCGATCAGGGGCAAGGAGGTTAAGATCACCAATCCCCGCGTTGCGACCGAGCTTGGTATCGGTATGGTGCACCAGCACTTTAAACTGGTTCAGAATTACACTGTTTTGCAGAATATCGTATTGGGCAGCGAAACGCTCAAGGGACCTTTCCTTGATATGGACAGCTGCCGCAAAAAGGTAGTAGAGCTTTCACAGAAATACGGTCTTGCGGTCGATCCGGATGCCTTGATCGAGAACATCACGGTCGGTCAGCAGCAGCGCTGTGAGATCCTGAAGATGCTGTACAGGGAAGCTGAGATCCTGATCTTCGACGAGCCTACTGCCGTTTTGACTCCGCAAGAGATCGACGAACTTATGGAGATCATGAAGGGCCTGGCCAAGGAAGGCCACACCATCCTTTTCATCTCTCATAAGCTCGAGGAAATAAAGAGAGTTTCAGACAGGGTCACGATCTTACGACGCGGCAGGCTGATCGATACATTGAACGCGGCTGATACGACCACGACTCAGATGGGTGAACTGATGGTCGGCCGTGAGGTCAGTTTCCATGTCGACAAGAAGCCGGCTGAACCGAAGGAAGAGGTCCTTAAGGTCGAGCATCTCACGATGATCAATGATGAGACGAAGAAGAAGGTCGTCAATGACGTCTCTTTCTCTGTCCGCAAGGGCGAGATCCTGGCGATCGCCGGTATCGATGGCAATGGTCAGAGCGAACTGATCTATGGTCTGACGGGCATCATGCCGATCAACGAAGGCACGATCACGATTAACGGCGTCGATTACACAAAGAAGTCGATCAGAGAGAGGAACCTGATCATGTCTCACATCCCGGAGGACAGACACAAATACGGTCTGATTCTGGACTATCCTCTGTCCTACAACCTGGCTCTGAAGAACTATTTCAAACCTGATTTTGTTTCAAAGACGGGTTTCCTGAGATTCAATAAATTCGATACATACGCTGACGAACTGATCGATCAGTTCGATATCCGTTCCGGTCAGGGCAGGATCACGATGGCGAGGTCCATGTCGGGCGGCAACCAGCAGAAGGCGATCGTCGCCAGAGAGATCGACCAGGGCTGTGAAGTCCTGGTGGCTGTCCAGCCGACCAGAGGTCTCGACGTCGGTGCGATCGAATTCATCCACAAGCAGCTGGTCAAGCAGCGCGACGAAGGAAAGGCTGTCCTGCTGATGTCGTTTGAACTTGATGAGGTCATGGATGTTGCCGACCGCGTGATCGTCATGTTTGAAGGTGAGATCATGGGCAATCTTGATCCTAAGAAGGTCTCTGTCGAGGAGATGGGCTTGTACATGGCCGGTGTCAAGAGAGAGGGGAAAGAATCATGAGTGTAAAAGCCAAGAAGAAATTCAATATTGCTGATCATACAGGTCTGCTGTCCTCTCTGGTCGCCATCGTCGGCGGTCTGATCATCGCGTTCATCGTGCTGATGCTGACGAACCCTTCAAAGGGCATGGCTGCCTTCGTCACTCTGATCACGGGCGGTTTCCAGATGGGCGGCATCAAGAACCTGGGTACCCTGTTCTATTTTGCAACACCGATCCTTTGCACAGGCGTTGCGATGTGTCTGGCTTTCCAGGCCGGCATCTTCAATATCGGCGGTCCCGGTCAGTATTCGGTAGGTGCATTGGCGGCGATCCTGACTTCGCTGTATTTCTCAAAGAACCTTCCGTCACCTTTGACCTGGATCGTTCCTCTGATCGTTTCTGTCGTTGCGGGAGCGGCCTGGGCGTTCATTCCGGGCATCCTGAAGGCATATTTCAATGTCAACGTCGTCATCGGTACCATCATGTTCAACTATATCGAGATGTACTATATGATGCACTGGATCAACGATTACTGCTACGATGCGATGAAAGGGCAGACCAGAGCCATCCCGGCACAGTGCAAACTGCCGCAGTGGTTCATGCCTTCCATCACCAGCAACAAGTCGTCTGACATCGGCATCCTGATCGCGATCCTTGTTGCCGTATTGGCCTGGGTCCTGATCGAGAAGACCAAACTGGGATATGAGCTGAAGGCCTGCGGCAAGAATGCCGAGGCTTCCAGATATGCCGGTATCAAGTCAAAACAGAATATCATGATCTCCATCCTGCTGTCCGGTGCGCTCTGCGGATTGGGTGGCGGTCTGACGCACCTGTCTGTTTCCGGCACTTACATCACGATGAAGGAACAGCTGGCTGCCGAGGGCTTCAACGGTATCGCTGTCTGCTGTCTGGCAAACAACTCGCCGTTAGGCGCGATCTTCGGTGCCTTGTTCCTCGCTTTCCTGACGGTCGGCGGCAACTACATGCAGATCTTCGGTTTCCAGAGAGAGATCGTTTCTGTCATCACTTCCGTCATCATCTACTTCGCAGCGTTCTCGCTCTTCCTGAAGCAGATGATCGAAAAGATGCTGATCAGACAGACCAAAGAGATCAACAAAGTTACGGGAGAGGAGCTCAAATAGTATGGAAATGTTCTACTTTATCGCCAGATATTTCATGTATTTCTTCATTCCGCTCCTGGTCGTATCCATTTCGGGCATGTTCTCCGAGAGGAGCGGTGTCATCCACATGGGCCTGGATTCCGTCATGGTGTGGTCCTGCATGTGGGGCGTTCTCTGTCTGCAGTGGCTCGACGGTGTCGTCGCCGGTCAGCTGAGACTGATCCTCGCCCTGCTGTTTGCGGGGGTGATGGGCATCCTGCTGACCCTGCTGCTTGCGGTCGCGGCGATCAACCTGAATGCCGATCAGACGATCGTCGGTATGGCAATGAACACGTTTGCGCCGGCTTTCTGTATCTTCTTTGCCAGAGTGCTGCAGAACGGTTCCGAGCACCTGTCTATCCGCAACGATTTCCTGATCGAGAAGATCCCTGTCCTGGGAGATATCCCGGTCATCGGCCAGATGTTCTTTACCAGGACCTATATCACCAATTTCATCGGTATCGCCATCTTCATCATTTCGGCGATCATCATCAATAAGACCAGGTTCGGTCTGAGGATGTGCGCGTGCGGTGAGAATCCGCAGGCTGCCGAGTCATTGGGCGTCAATGTTCAGAAGTATCGTTATGCCGCTCTGGTCATCGCCGGTTTTGTCGGCGGTATGGGCGGTCTGATGTACATCCTGCCTGTTGCGACGAACTATTCACAGACGGTCGGCGGATATGGCTATCTGGCCATGTCGGTCCTGATCTTCGGTCAGTGGCGTTCGATCCCGTTATTGGGTGCAGCCGCTTTCTTCGCTTTCTGCAAGACGATCGCAAATGCTTACGCAGGTATTCCTCTTCTGAATAACCTGGGTCTTCCGGCAGCTTTCTACAAGAGCCTGCCTTTCATCATCACATTGGTCGCTTTGGCTATCACGTCGAAACATGACCGCGCTCCAAAGGCGTCCGGTCAGCCATACGACAAGTCGATGCGCTAGTTATTTGATGAATCAAGATCAATGAGCCGGTCTGAGACCGGCTTTTTATGTGCATGGCGACATATTGCGTTGGATATCTATCCTGTAATATGATTGATTCTGATCGGAGGTATTGATCATGATCGAATTCAGAAATGTAAGCAAGTCTTACAAAAAAGGGATCAAGGCCGTAGATGACTTGTCTTTGACGGTCAATGATGGTGAGATCTTCGGTTTTCTGGGTCCTAACGGCGCCGGAAAGTCCACCAGCATCAGGATGCTGACGGGGATTTTGGACATCGATGAGGGGCAGATCCTTGTCGATGGGATAGATATACAGAAAGAGGCGATCGAAGCCAAGAAGAGGTTTGGCTATGTCGCCGATGATCCGGATCAGTTTCTGTCTCTGAAGGGGATCGAATATCTGAATTTCATGGCAGATGTCTATGATGTGAAGGACAGAAAGGAGATCATCAAGGATCTGAGCGGTCGTTTCGGTATCGCTGATGCCTTGAATTCACGGATCGAATCCTATTCACACGGCATGCGTCAGAAGATCATCATCACCGCCTGTCTGATGCACGATCCGAACAACTGGATACTGGATGAGCCGATGACGGGGCTCGATCCGCGTTCTTCCTTTGACCTCAAGGAGATGATGAGGAAACACGCGGACAGCGGCAAGTGTGTCTTCTTTTCGACGCACGTTCTGGATGTCGCTGAGAAGATCTGCGACAGGGTCGGCATCATCAACAGGGGCAAGCTGCTTTTTGTCGGCACGCTTGAGCAGATGAGGGAGACATTCAGGGAAGATGGAAGCCTTGAACAGCTCTTCCTGGAGATCACGCAGGATGCTTAGGAATATCTTCAGTCTGACGAAGGTCTTCCTGAGTTCTTCTTTCCGGTCCGGAAACAGGAAGAAGAACAAGATCGGGAGGATCCTTCTTTATGCCGGACTCTTTGCCTATCTGGGAGGCATTTTCGGTTACCTGTCCTATGAGATGATCAGGGAGCTTTCCGCCATCAGGCAGGAGGCTGCTTTCATTTCGATCGTCCTGATGATGATCATCTCTTTGACCATGTTGACGACGATCGTCGCCATCATCAACGTATTCTACTTTTCAAATGACAACCTCCACGTCATGCCTCTTCCTTTGAAGCCGTATGAGATCCTGTCGGCAAAGCTCAACACCTTGCTCATATACCAGTACATGGAAGAAACGGCGTTCGTGTCTGTGCCGTTAGTCATTTACGGGATCCTGACGGGCCAAGGCTTCCTTTATTATCCCTTCGCTTTAATCATCCTGCTGGTGATCCCGATCGTTCCTTTGCTGGGAGTCTCTTTGATCGTCATGGCGGTCATGGCACTGCTGAAGGGGATCCGGAACAAGAGCCTGGTGCAGGTCTTCACGATGGGTGTGACGATGATATTCTCGCTTGCCATGTCGACGGCGATCTCGACTTCTTCGAACAATGATGATGTGATGCAGCTCATCGGCAAAAGCAATGGGATCGTGGAGATCTACAACAAGGTCTTTCCGACCATGCCTTTGGCTTACAGGGCTCTGCAGGAGAAGGATATCCTTTCTCTGCTTGTGCTGATCCTCTTTTCTGTTCTGGTCTATGGCCTTGTCTGTTTCTTCGGACATAAGCTCTACTACCGGGGCATGCTTGGTTCGCTGTTTTCATCATCGGGCGTATCCGGAAAACAGATCGATGAAAAAAACGCCTATTCCAGCAGAGGTCTCGTTTTTTCTTACGTGATGAAGGAGGTGAAGGTCTATCTCAGGAATCCGACTTTCTTCATACAGCTCCTGCTTCCTTCGCTGCTGCTGCCTTGGTTCATCATAGGCATCTTCTATATGCAGTTTTCAAGACAGATGGATCTGCCGGAGCTTTTGGGCTATCTTTATGCAGAAAAAAGCTACAGCATCTATGTTTTTGCCGTACTGCTGCTGACTTTCTTCTTTGTCGGGATCTACTGTTTCATTCCAGCGCTGGCGGTCTCAAAGGATGGCAAGGATGCCTACATCATGAAGTACCTGCCTGTCCCTTTCTATAAACAGATCCTGTACAAGGCGATACCTGACATCCTTCAGGGCCTGATCGTCTATCTGGAGGTCGTGATCTGCGCCTTGATCCTGTTCAGGCTGCCCGTGATCCATGTCCTGTATTCTTTGCCGCTGGTCCTCTCGTATTGTGTCTTGCATTCCCTGCTGATCGTCATCGATGTCCGGGATCCGAAGCTGAACTGGACCAGTGAGATACAGGTCGTCAAGAACAATCTGAGGACGCTCGTTGAGTTCGCTTTCGTTTTGGGCAACGGCATCATCGTCGCCCTTCTTGCCTTCCTGGTGAAGCTGCCTGTTCCGCTGCTGACCCTGATCATGTCTGCGGCTTATCTGATCTCGATCTTCTTCCTATATCGCTACATCAGAAACAGAGACATCCTTCTGGCCAGGTCCTGGTGAACTGAGAAGCTTATGCTTCTCTTTTTGTTGCTGAAAAAGTGTATGATGGAAGTATGGAAAAGAAAAGATTCAGTATATGGAAGGTCTTGCTGCTGATCGTGCTGATCATTCTGATCGCCTTGGGAGCAGGAATCTACTTCATCTATCGCAAAGTCAACAATATCTCCGAATATGCGGATAAGTTCGCTTATGACTACCACAGTCAGATCGCTGAACATCCGGGAGACAGTTTCAAGGATCATATCTTCTATGACAAGGAGAAGATGATCTTTGAATATAAGGTGCCTGCTTTCTATCTCTATGAGGTCATCAATGAGGATTCGATGTCCAAGCTCCTTGGTCTGCCGGAGGGTCTCAGGGTCAATAAGGTCGGCGTCGATCTGGACCTCGAAAAGAAGAAGGCGGATATCTATAATTGGATCATCCTGTCGGATAAGAATGGCAAGGATCTTTTCAATACCTGTCTGCTGATCAGCGGGGATCTCGTGCTCTCGGAGGACAAGAAGGAAGTGCGTCTTTTATATGATGATTTCTATCTGATCAGCGATGAGGTCACGAATTACGCTTCGGATTATGTGGCGCTTGAAAAGGGATCCGTCCTGTTCACACACAGGTTCCCGAAAGATGTCGTCTACTACAGGATGCCGGACTACAGACCGGATTTCATATCCGATACGGATTTTGATGGCGAGTATATCTATGCCAAATACGATATCGCCGGGGCGATGAAAGACTATCTGGCCACAACGGAATACAACGAAGATCCTTTCGATGTCTGCATGGAAAAGGTCTGGCTTGAAGTTCGCATGAACAACATTGCCCATTGAAACGATAAAGTTTGATAGAAGAGATACAGGAGATTTATTTATGAAAACATTGATCGCTTATTTTTCTCATGTAGGAGAGAACCTTCAGAACAACGAGATCGTCGAACTGAAAAAAGGCAACACGGAGGTCGTTGCGGAGAAGCTGGCTGAGCTGACAGGCGGAGATCTTTACAAGATCGAAGAGGATGAGCCATATCCATTCAGATATGACGATTGTGTCAGAAGGGCCAGAAGAGAAGACGAGAACAACGAACATCCGGTGCTGAAGGGCGGCGCGCGTCTGAACATGGACGACTACGATGTCATCTACATCGGTTTCCCGATCTGGTATCGCACATATCCCAGAGTCGTCGCTTCTTTCCTGGATCTCTATGACTTCTCCGGAAAGACGATCAGACCTTTCTGCACCAATGACGAGGGGACGTTCGGGATCTCCCTGCTGGAGATGCAGGGTGCTCTGAAAGGCGCGAAGATCGAAGATGGTATGGCGATCAGAGGCGTCAATGTCTATGATGCAGATGAAAAGATAAAGGAGTATGTCGGCTGAAGATGAAGAGAAAAGATGCTGTACTGCTGAAGGATCCTGATCCGTTTCATTCCATCGTTCCTTATGTGATGCCAAAGCGCACCGAGGCGGAAGTTTCCACGACAACGACCTTTGATATCACGGAACTTCTGAAGTTCATCAAGGAGCACAATGAGAAAGAGGGCACGAACTACAAGCTCTTCCATTGCATCTGCACGGCTGTTTCCAGGACGATCTATCACAGACCGAAACTGAACATTTTCATTGCGGGCAGGAAGTACTGGCAGAGGAATGATATCACCCTGTCTTTCGTGGCCAAACAGAAGTTTGAAGATGAGGCGGTGGAGACGCTGATGACGCTGAAGGTCGACAAGGAGATGGACCTGGATTACATTTCGAAACTGATCCTGGGCGAGGTGAAGAAGGTCAGGTCTTCCAGCGGCAATTCCCTGGACAAGACGATGGATCTCGTCGGCAAGATGCCTCGTTTCGTTCTTGAGATCTTCTTCTGGATCCTGAGCAGGATGGAGTACCACGGGATCTATCCTGAAGATCTGAAGAAGGGAGATCCGAACTATACGACCTGTCTGCTGGCCAATCTTGGTTCCATCGGTGCGGATTCCTGCTACCATCATCTGAGCAATTTCGGTACCAATTCGATGATGGGGACGATCGGCACGATGTACAAAGACGACAAGGGCAGGGATCTGGTGGATATCACAGTCACTTTGGATGAAAGGATCGCGGATGGCTTCTATTTTGCGAAGTCTCTGAAGCTGATGAAACACATCCTGGAGGATCCGAAGGTCCTTTGTGAGAAGATCGGTGATCCGGTCGATGAAAGTATTGCCAAATAACTTCTCGAAAGAGAAGTTTTCTTTTATAATGAAGAAGGTTATTAAGGAGTTTTATATCATATGACAAAAACCGAAAAAGAAAAACGGGAGCTTGAAAAGCTTGAAAAAGCGGAAGCTTTTCATGGTCACCAGCATTATTTTCTGATCCTGATCATCGTATTGAGCATCGTCTACATCGTCGATGAGCTGGCTTCAAGCGTCAGGGGCATCGTCGAAGTTCAGACTGTTCGTGATCTGTTCAATGTCGTCTATCCGTCCAGCGAGTATGATAACGCGTCGGCGACGCTTGGTTTTGCGACCATGATCGGCTATGCGAGCTATCTGATCTCGCCTTTCTATAAGTCACTTGCCGACAGGATGGGCAGAAAGCCTTTCCTGATCATCAATACCATCGGCATGGGTGTCGGCATGTTGATCTGCATCATCTCAAAGTCCGTGACTCTTTATATCATCGGCACAGTCGTCCTGACTTTCTTCACACCGAATGATGTTCAGGTCATCTATATCATGGAATGCGCTCCGAAAGAGCACAGGGCAAAGCTCTGTTCGATCACCAAGGGTCTGGCACTGATCTCTGTCTCCATGCTGGGTCTCTTCGTGAAACTTTTCGTCAACGATGCCGTCCCTTCCACCTGGAGGAACGTCTTCATCATCCCGATCATCATGGCTTTCGTCATCGGCCTGGCTGCGATCTATTTCGTCAGAGAGACACCGGTCTATACGCAGAAGAGACTGCAGTATCTGCGTGCCAGCGAAGAAGAGAGAGTGGCTGCTGCAGCTGAAGAGGCAAGGAACGAGGAGGAGGCCAAGAAGAAGGAAGTCTCCGTCTGGGATGCGATCAAATTCATCGTCGGCAACAGACAGACCAGAGCGGTCGCGCTCGTCGCTTTGCTGATGATGTTCTCGACGGGTTATACCGGAAAGTACCAGCCGATGCTGGAAGCCGGAAAGTATAACGGTGTCATGAATGCGGATGCCATCAACATCATCCTGATGTTCTATCCGGTCATCAACGGTATCTTCACCATCATCGGCGGTTTCATCACAGATGCTTTGGGCAGAAAGAAGTCCGCTCTGATCCTCGGCCTCTGGGCTGCCGTTGGCTTAGGTATCTTCGCCTATGGCTGTATCCGTCCGATGAATCCTTGGATCGTAGGTCTGGCATACGGTATCTCGATCGCCGGTCTCTGGTCGATCTCCGATATGATCTTCTTCGTCATCACTTCCGAATCCACTCCGACCGAGATGCGCGCTTCCGTCGTCGGAACGATGCAGCTGATCGGCATGTTCGGTGTCGGTTTCAACATGGTCTATAACAACGTCGTCACGATGCTGGCAGGTTCCACGAACCTCCCTGTCGTCCTGACTGTCGCATATCTGCCGCTGATGGCCATCGCTCTTGCGATCATGATGCTTCGCGTCAAAGAGACCAAGGGCGTCGATCTGGAAAATGTTCAGGTAGACTGATATGCTCTGGCTGTTCATAGTTTTATTCATCATCCTGCTGCTTTGTATGGCTGCAGGATTTTATATCTTCAATTCCGTCTTCCTTTACAACGACCAGCAGAAGGGGGATAAGGATAGCGCTCTGGATCCTTCCACGATCGATTCAGACACCGATCTGATGCGTCCTACGGCCGGCAGATACTATGCTTTTCGTGCGCCTTATATCGATGCGTTCGACAAGCTCGATCTGAAGGAGCTCAGCATCGTTTCATTCGACAATCTGAAGCTTTACGGCTATCTGCTGGAGGGCGATCCCAAAGAGGTCGTCATCTGCGTCCACGGATACAAGTCTTCGATGCAGGAAGACTTTGCCGACCGCATCGAGATCTACCGCAAGAGAGGTTCCACCGTCCTTCTTCTCAATGACAGGGCTCATGGCAAGTCAGAAGGAAAATATCTGGGTTTCTCCGAGCACGACAAGAGAGATGTTGCCAAATGGGTGGATAAGGTCAACGAGATGTATGATGAGCCGCGCATCTATCTTCATGGCGTTTCCATGGGTGGAGCGACAGTCATACACTGTGCCGATTCCGGTCTGAAGAACGTCTGCGGCATCATCGATGACTGCGGTTTCGATTCGATCATCGGCATCAGTTCCTATCTGATCAAAGATGTCTATCACTTGCCATATTTCCCGTTCGGCTATCTCGCCTGGTTCTGGTCGATGATCATCACCGGCATCAGTTTCAATACTTCGATGGGTGAGGAATGTGTCCGGAGATCAAAACTGCCCATCCTTTTCATCCATGGCAAGGAGGACCATTTCGTTCCTTGTTTCATGTC